>NZ_JAFLMX010000170.1:0-10282 GCF_017849675.1 Alteromonas sp. AO-Serp | reverse complement strand
TCTTGAAGGTGGCGTCTAAATGTAGTCCAATCATAGCTGACAATAGTGGCCTCTACACCAACATCGCGAAGATAGCGCTGAATAAGCTCAGCCATTTTAGTTGCATTAGGATTGTAAGAACGTTCAACGGGCATGGCCCATATTGTCATTGAAAAACCTGGTTTTACACCAGCGTCAGCCAGTAATTTACGGGCTAGGATAGGGTTGTAAGCTGTATCATCTGCATCATTTTGAAATGCCCAACTTGCTGCTGGGAGCAGCGTTTTAGCTCTTGTTGCACTGTCAAAGTATACCGCTTCTAATAGTGTGTTCTTATCAATAGCCGCTGCTAGCGCGCGTCTAACGTCTGGGTTATCAAAAGGAGGACGTTGTGTGTTAAAAGCCCAAAAGCCAATGTTAAGTCCTGGTTTTTCAGCAAGCGTTAAATCTTCTTTTGCCCGAATCACTTCAAGCTCAGTCTGTGCAGGAAAAGCGGTAGCGTCACATTCACCTGTCATTAATTTAGCCAGTCTCAGTGAGCTTCTTGGCGTAATGTCAAATATAAGCTGCTCTACAACAGGGCGCGTTTCGTCACCGTTTTGTGCTGTACCATCTTGAACAGTATCTTCGCCACCTTGGCCATTTTCAACTTCTTGGTTGGCACTCTCTACAGTATTGTTATCGCTTAGGACTTCATCACTCGTAGGCGCATCTTCCATTTGGTCACGCCAATAGTTGTCGTGGCGCAGGAACTTAATGAAATGATCTTTGCGATAGCTATCGAATTTAAAGGGGCCAGTACCTACTGGAAGCTCATCGATTTTGCCTGGCGTGCCGGTCTGTGCCAGCTGGTTAGCATATTCTTCTGATAAGATAACGGCGAAATCGGTTGCTAGATTTGCCAAAAATGAGCTATCCCTGCGCTTAAGTGTAATTTCAACGCGGTAGCCGTTTACGCGCTCTACCGACGCGATATTTTGTGCAAGGCCTATGCTTTCGAAGTAGGGATAGCGCCCACCAGATACGTAATGGTATGGATGGGAGCGTAGGCGCCATCTGTCTATACTGAAGATAACATCGTCGGCGTTAAAGTTTCGTGTTGGCGTGAAGTAGCGCGTATTGTGAAACCATACATCCTTTCTCAGTTGAAAAGCGTAGGTAAGACCGTCATCACTCACTAACCAGCTACTCGCCAAACTAGGCACGATGCGGCCAGACTCAGGGTCGAAATCAAGCAGTCTGTCGTAGAGTTGGTGTGAAGATGCATCTGACGTTGTACTTGATGTATCTAGCTGCGGATTGAAGGTAACTGGATTGCTTTCAGAGCAGTATATAATACCCGTATTGTAAAACGCTTGTTTGTTCTGCTTAGCACAGGATGCAACAAGAAGCGCTGTACATATACATAATGACAAACGCTTTACCAAACCATGGGACATGTTTTACGCCTCGACGCTTTCCGCGGAAGAATCTAGTAAGTTATATTTTTTGAGATAGCCTCGCAGCTGATGATACGTCAGGCTCAATTTTTCAGCAGTCTTCTTCTGATTAAACTGACTGTCAGCAAGTGCCTGTTTTATCATATCTATCTCATGTTGTTGAGAACGTTCTTTCAAATCTATGGGATATTCAACAATTTCTGGCTTTTTCACTGGTGCCAGTGGCGTAATGTCTGCACTTTCAATGCGTTCATTGGTGGCAGCGGCCTCTGAAGGGGACTGAGTAACGGGTGAGTCGGGCGTATTCACTCTGTCATTGGTCTTCACTCTACCTTTCGGGCGATAAGCTGACTCAAAGGGGTCAAGAACGATTTCATGTACGGGCAGATGAGGGTTATTTGTTCGATATACTGCACGTTCGACCACGTTCTTAAGTTCACGTATATTGCCTGGCCAATCATAATCAAGAAGGGTCCGCTTCGCCTTCTCTGTAAAGCCGCTGAATAATTCCATTTCCATTTCACGGGCCATATTAATAGCAAAGTTTTCTGCCAACATCATGATATCTTCCCTACGCTCGCGTAGCGGAGGAATGGTAATTACGTCAAAGGCAAGTCGGTCGAGTAAGTCTGCACGAAATTCACCTGCATCGGCAAGCGCGGGTAAGTCTTCGTTTGTAGCTGCAATAAGGCGTACGTCAGTTTTTACTGACTTGCTTCCGCCAACGCGCTCAAATTCGCCATATTCGACAACGCGCAGTAGCTTCTCCTGAATAAGGCCAGAAGTATTAGCCAGTTCATCAAGAAATAAGGTGCCGTTGTGGGCCACTTCAAAGCGACCTTCGCGGCGTTTTGAGGCACCGGTGAACGCACCTGCTTCATAACCGAATAATTCACTCTCCAATAGGCTTTCACTTAAGGCAGCACAATTAAGCTTAATATAGTTTTGATCCCAGCGCTTAGATAAGAAGTGAAGTCGCGCGGCAATAAGCTCTTTACCTGTGCCTCGCTCACCAATTACCAGCACGGGTTTATCTAGCGGTGCAATTTGTGAAATTTGCTCTAAAACTTCTAGAAAACTATTCGATTGGCCAAGTAAATTGTCTTGCTGTCGATACCTACTCATTAAATCCCTCAAAAGTTAGTCATTTCGACCAATTAATAGTGTAGAACAAAACATATTGAGAAACGAGTATTATTTAAACTTATAAAAAGTGTATGAAAAATAGCAGGTTAGCACAGTTATAAAGTTGGCAAGCATATTGAATGCAACTAATACCAAGAGTAACCTATTTATCAAGTGTGGTGTTTTTTAAACACTTACCATTTTTAGCAAGAGGTAATTATTATGGGTATCTTCTCGCGTTTTACAGATATTGTGAATTCGAATATTAATGCGCTTTTAGATAAAGCGGAAGATCCTGAGAAAATGGTTAGATTAATCATTCAGGAAATGGAAGACACATTGGTTGAGGTGCGCTCAGCATCAGCAAAGACCTTAGCCAACAAAAAAGAAATTGTTAATCAAATTGCAAAGTATGAAAGCGATGCAAGTGACTGGGAAGCCAAAGCTGAGCTTGCTTTGAGCAAAGACAGAGAAGACTTGGCGCGTGCTGCGCTGCAGGAAAAGAAGAAGTCTGCAGAAGCTGCTGAAGCGTTAAGTAAAGAGCTGGCTATTGTTGATGAGCAAATCAGCAAACTTCAGGATGAAATTGGTCAGCTTCAAGAAAAGCTAGCGGATGCGAAGAGTCGCCAAAAAGCGATTATTATGCGCCAGAAAACCGCAAGCTCTCGTCTTGAAGTGAAAAAGACGCTGGATAGCACTAAAGTAGATAATGCGATGGGACGCTTTGAGCAATATGAGCGTAAAATCGATGACCTTGAGTCGCAGGTTGAAGCTTACGATCTAGGTAAGAAAACGTTACAGGATGAGTTTGCTGAACTAGAGGCCAGTGACAAAGTTGAAGACGAACTTGCTGCGCTTAAAGCGAAAGTAAAAGGTGCAAACACAAGCACCGAAAAATCAGAATAATAAGAATAGGGTGTACCCTCCGGATGTGAAATCGGAAGGAGGGTAATTACATCAGAGTTTGTAGGAGAGATTGAGATGGATGAAGGTACGATTGCAATGTTGGTGATGCCCCTTGTGGTGTTTTCAATATTCGTTGCTCCAATTTGGTTAATATTACACTATCGAAGCAAGAAGCAAGTGAATCAGGGATTGAGTGCAGAAGAGCATGCATCTTTGCAAGACTTAGCCGAGAAAGCCGAGAAAATGAGCGAACGCATTGAAACTCTAGAGGCCATTTTAGACAGCGAGGCACCTGAGTGGAGGAATAGAGCATGAGAAACGGTAAGCAGCTCTATCGCAACCCAGAAAATGCAAGAATTGCAGGCGTGTGCTCGGGTGTAGCTGAATATTTCGGCTTAGAAACTTGGTTAGTAAGGATTTTAGTTGTAACAGGTTTCTTCTTGTTAGCCGGACCTTTCATCTTTGTTGCATACATTGCAGCTTGGTTCATCCTCGATAAAAAACCTGTTGGGTTAAAAAATGCACCAACGCAACCTGTTTTCTCAAAAGGTAAGGGATGGACAAATCCCAACGGTGGTCAGGTAAAAAGCCCAAAAGTGGAAGTGAAAACGAAAGTTTGGCAGGCGGGCGAGCCACCAAAACAAGCGTTTCACGATATTCGCAATCGTTTTGAAAAAGCAGAAGTTCGACTTCGTAAAATGGAAACTTATGTAACGTCTCGCGAATATCAACTCAATAAAGAAATTAGCCGCCTTTAATTGGCGATGGCGCACCAAGCAAACTTGAATGAAGCCGCTCGTAATGAGCGGCTTTTTGTTATATAAAACAATGCGTTTACTTGGTTTTGTAAAATTCCTGTTACAGCAAAATCGAGTCGCTCGTAAGGGCTTACACTTTTCGACGTCGCGAATTTCATTAGACTGATAGACAAGTTTTTCAACTCTTATTGGTTACAGAAGTTATGCCAAAATCAACGCAATACCAGTCGAGACAATCTGACGAGAATGGCATTATCCATTGGTCAGACGAAGAGAACCAAATTTGGTCTGAACTATATGCGAGACAAATTCCGCTGGTGAAAGAAAGAGCGTGCCAAGAATACTTGGACGGGCTTGATTTGTTGAAGTTAAATGAAAAGGAAATCCCTCAGCTACCTGACATCAACAAAGTTCTGATGGAGAAAACGGGTTGGCAAACAGCTGAAGTGCCTGCGTTAATTAATTTTGGCGAATTTTTCAGATTACTGGCGAATAAGCAATTTCCTGTTGCCACCTTTATTCGCACCAGAGAGGAATTCGATTATTTGCAGGAGCCGGATATTTTCCATGAAGTTTTCGGGCATTGTCCGCTACTAACCAATCCCGCATTTGCTCATTTTACTCACACTTACGGAAAGTTGGGCCTTGCTGCCAGCAAAGAAGACCGAGTTTATCTTGCTCGTCTTTATTGGTTCACCGTAGAGTTTGGATTGGTGAGAGCCAAAGATGAATTGAAGATATACGGTGGAGGCATTTTATCTTCTCCTGGCGAGACAATATACGCGTTAGACAGCGACACACCTCTGCGTAACCCGCTCACTGCTATTGATGCATTAAGAACACCTTATCGTATCGATATTATGCAGCCTCTTTATTATATCTTACCGGAATTCGACCATCTGTTTGAATTAGCGGAAATGGATATTATGGCACTCGTAGAACAAGCGAAGTCTTTAGGATTATTTTCCCCACTTTTCCCACCTAAAGAGAAAAAAGCCAGTTAACACTATTGTTAATTAAATGTGTTTTATATAGGATGCCGCTCACTGAAGCGGCATCTTTTTTATTTGGTATGCACGGCCTTTTAATCATGCTCTCTGCGCGTTCTTAAATGTGTGATTCATCGCAAATTTAACCATCTGTAACATTTATCTTGTTATCTTTTTGTAAAAGTATGATATTCTGTACATATATGTTTACAAAATAGCTATAACACCCTATGCGTCTAGAAATAAGCTGTCAGGACCGTCTTGGTATCACTCAAGATGTTTTAGATATTCTCGTTACTAAAGAAATAGATTTACGCGGTATTGAAATTGACCCTGCGGGGAAAATTTTCCTTAATTTTCCCAATATCGAATTTGCAGATTTTCAACACCTCATGCCTCAAATTCGCCGCATCGATGGTATCGACGATGTGAAGACGACGCTTTTCATGCCAGGAGAGCGTGAAAAAAATCAGCTTTCCGCTATTTTAAGAACGTTGCCCGACCCTGTGTTTTCTATCGATGCCAAAGGCAATATCTTGCTATGCAATGAAGCGGTATGCGCGGGGCTAGAAATTCCGAGTAGCGAAATAGAAGGCATTGAAATTGGCGAAGTTGTGAAAGGCTTTAACTTTACTAAATGGATGGACGGTAAATCGCCTGGCCCTCAGTCTTCGAAAGTGAAGTTTATTCAACAGGATTACCTAGCCGATATGCTGCCTATTACCGTACCTGACGGCGAGCAGAATATGATCATGGCAGGTGCTGTGGTGATATTAAAATCAGAGATGCGACTAGGACAGCAATTTACCGCGTTCCATCAGTCTCCCACTGATAGCTTTGACCGCTTTGTCACTCAGTCTCCATTTATGAAGCGAGTCGTTCATGAAGCCAAGCGAATAGCTGATTTGGATGCACCTATTTTAATTTTTGGTGAAACAGGCACAGGCAAGGAAATGATTGCCAGAGCCTGTCACCAGTCTAGCCGTCGCAGTGAAGGAGCATTTTTAGCTTTAAACTGCGCGTCTTTACCAGACAGCGTGGCAGAAACCGAATTATTCGGTTACGCAGCGGGCGCATTCAATCAGCCTAATGCAAAAGTGGGGCTATTAGAGCAAGCAAAAGGCGGTACGCTTCTTCTCGATGAAATTGCTGATATGTCTTCTCAGCTTCAAGCTAAACTGCTCCGCGTTCTGGAAGACGGCGAATTTAGAAGAGTAGGGGATTCTGAGCCAGTTAAGGTAGACGTGCGATTTATTTGCACCACCTGTCGTGACTTAGGTCAGCTTGTAGAAGAAGGACGATTTAGAAAAGAATTGTACTACCGCTTAAACGTACTAAGTTTGGTTATGCCTTCTTTAAAAGACAGAAGGCAGGATATCGTTCCTCTTGCCGAGTCTTTCATCGTTCAACACAGTACCAAGTTAGGTCGTCGTCCTGCGAAACTCAGTAAATCCTGTGTTGATTTTCTGCAGCAGTACCCGTGGCCGGGTAATGTGAGACAGCTACAGAATGCGTTGTATCGCGCGTTATCACTCCTTGACGGTAAGGAGATTACCAAGGAAGACATTCAGCTTCCAAGTTGTGCGCCAAGCGTCACTTATATTGACGAAAACTTTGACGGCACATTAGACGAAGAAGTGAAGAAGTTTGAAAAGGACTTGCTCAAGCGGTTATATCCTTCCTACCCAAGTACCCGTCAATTGGCTAAAAAACTGGGGTTAAGTCATACGGCAATTGCAAATAAGTTACGTGAGTACGGCATTAACAAGGCAACGGTAAAGCTTTAATTATATGGGAGCATTGACCTTTGCCATAGGGTGAAGGTCAATGTGACCAAGTATATTTGGCTTCGTTTAGCAAAGTAAAAGTGGCAAATGGTCTACGCCAATTTTTATATTGATAATGCGTTTTTGTGCCTCAGAGCAATATCAATTCATCTGTTACGATAAATTTACATCGCCCACGGAGCAAGCGGGCAGCGCTATACCTGCTCAACAGAGGCTTACTAGCGTACATCCTTTCTTACAGCCAAATAAAACTTCGTCAACAGATCACTTCTCAACGCACACCAACTAGTGGCATAACTATAATCATGGAATTGTGTGTGATGCTGCCGCGTAAAAAGATATAGGTCTTTTATTCAGAACGTATTAATAAAAGACAAGAGCGCCAAGCTGATGAATAATTTTTCGAGGAAAGAACAATGAAACTAGCAACCTATAAGAATGAAACCCGAGATGGCTGCCTAATGGTAGTGTCGAAGGACCTTTCTCGAGCATGTAGTGCACAGGACATTGCGAAAACGATGCAAGACGCACTGGATAATTGGAAAGAGATTGCCCCTCAGCTACAGATGAAATACCAAGCGCTAAATGACAATGCGTGTGACAGCGTGCCGTTTGACGCATCTCGCTGTGAGTCGCCTCTTCCTAGAGCTTACCAATGGGCTGATGGAAGTGCTTACGTGAACCATGTGGAATTGGTGCGAAAGGCGCGTAATGCAGAAATGCCGGAAAGCTTTTGGACTGACCCATTGATGTATCAAGGTGGTTCCGATGACTTTATTGGACCCGAGGATGACATCATACTTCCAAGTGATGATTGGGGAATCGATTTTGAAGGTGAAGTCGCTGTTGTTACCGATGACGTTCCTATGGCGTGTACGCCTGAACAAGCTTCAGAGCGCATTCGACTTATTATGTTAGTTAACGACGTGTCACTTAGAGGGTTAATCCCAGGCGAACTGGCGAAGGGGTTTGGCTTCTTCCAATCAAAACCTGCGTCTAGCTTTTCTCCGGTTGCTGTAACACCAGATGAATTAGGTGATGCGTGGAAAGATAGCAAAGTGCACTTGCCTTTGCGTTCAACCTACAATGGTGAACTATTCGGTAAGCCTGAAGCGGGTCAGGACATGACGTTTGATTTTGGTCAGCTAGTCGCGCATGCCGCCAAGAGCAGAAACCTAGGTGCAGGTGCTATCATCGGCTCGGGTACAGTGTCTAATAAACAGGGTACAGATCATGGCTCTGCCATCGCTGAAGGCGGTGTGGGTTATTCATGTATTGCAGAAGTGCGCATGATTGAGACTATTCGAGACGGCAAACCTTCTACTCCTTTCATGCAGTTTGGCGATCGTATACGCATAGAAATGCTAGATAAAGAAGGTCACTCTGTTTTTGGCGCCATTGAACAGCAAGTTAAACCGCTTAGCTAAAACTTTAAAATGAAAAGTAGTGTGGGCTAATAACGCGGTTTACTCAGTAGGCACGTTGTTGTTTTCCCCACTATAATTATAAGAGGGTGTAGAGCGTTTAGATTCATCAAAGCCCTGCACTCCTACCAAAAACGTTTAATAGGTGTGGTAGTACCATGAGTATAAAACTTTACGGCTATTGGCGTTCGACCGCCTCTTACCGCGTGCGGATTGCGCTGAATTTGAAAGGGGTTGAGTACGAGTATGTACCTGTACATCTTGTAAACAACGGTGGCGAGCAGCATAGTAGCGAATATACGCGTCTCAATCCCGCGCACCTTGTCCCTACTTTGGTTGACGAAGACGAAGATATTATTTTGAATCAATCGCTATCAATCATCGAATATCTTGATGAACGGTATGAAGGCGAACACCAGCTGGTTCCTGAACATCGAACAGAGAGAGCCAGAGTCAGAGCGCTAGCACAAGATATCGCGTGTGATATTCAGCCTTTGGGTAATCTACGTGTACTGAATGCGCTAAAAGGGAATTTTGAGGCGTCACAAGATGATGTGGCGAAGTGGGCATCCCACTGGATAACGCTGGGGTTCGACGGCATTGAAAAGCGTCTTCAGACCCAAGCTGGAAAGTTCTGCTTTGATTTCGATGTTACGCTGGCTGATATTTGCTTAGTACCCCAAGTGTATAATGCGCAACGTTTTAACGTCGATATGAGTCGCTACCCTTTAATTAGTAAGATAGCGAAGAATTGTAACGAGTTAGATGCTTTTGAGCGGGCTAAGCCCGAAAATCAAATAGACGCCACTTAGACTGACGGGGGAGAGTAGAAATGTACTCTGACCCCATTTTTTGAGTTATTGGCGTTTAATCGGTAGCTCGGTGGTGTTTTTCACCTGCTTTAAGGCGAAGGTTGAGCTTAAATGATCGACAAGAGGCAGGTGAGTTAATTTCGTTTTAAGTAAGAATTCGTACTCTTCAATACTTTCCACTATCACTTTTAGTAAGTAATCTTTTTCACCGCTGGTGGTATGACACTCCACGATTTCATCGATGTTTTGTACGGCATTTTCAAAATCGGTTAGCGAGTCACCGTCATGGTTTTTCAACGTGACATAGATAAAGACCGACACACCTAAATTCAGTTTTTTGCTGTTTAGCAATGTGACTTTACCAAGAATGATGCCGTCGGCTTCCATTCGTTTGACACGTCTCCAGCACGGAGTATGCGACAATCCTACACGTTGGCTTAAATCTGCCATCGACACCGTGGCGTCTTGCTGAAGTACGCGCAAAATCTCACGGTCAAATTTATCCAATTTCATTAACACTGTTTCCGTCGTTTTTATGATGTTTATTATATATCAAAAAAAATTCTAGGATAGCTGTCCTAGAAAAATTGTAATCAATTCTATTGCGTTTCAGTTTGTAAATTTCATTAACAAACTTTGCAAGGCCTGTCCTCAAAACAATCGGATACACTTGGCAAAATGTTGCTGATCTTTGCGAGGCCGATAAGTGTACCGCAAATCATCTTCAGACTCTCACATCATCCCAAATGAGCGGCGTTTCGTTTTCGTGACAGCTAGACCTTGGGTAGGCTTTAATTCATCACAGTATTAATAGGGAAAATATGTCAGTTTTTGATCACCCGGAGTTCAATAATCACGAACACGTTGCGTTTTATCATGACGAGAAGGCGGGCTTGAGCGCCATTATTGCTGTACACAATACCAATCTGGGGCCAGCACTTGGCGGTTGTCGCATGTGGCCCTACGTAAATAGTGGTGAGGCATTGACCGATGTGTTGAGACTGTCAAAGGGGATGACGTATAAAGCAGCCATGGCTAACTTGGAGCTTGGCGGCGGTAAATC
>NZ_JAFLMX010000039.1:0-10263 GCF_017849675.1 Alteromonas sp. AO-Serp | reverse complement strand
TGCATGTTCTTGCCCAATAACGTAATCGTCTAGGTGAGCATGAATTTCACTTGGTTTAGGTAAAGCGTCCTGCTTTTGCTTAGGCGCGATTTCCTTAATTTCTTCGCGAATGATATCGTTACATAACTCAACACACTCGTCGCAAATGAAAACCGACGGGCCTGCTATTAACTTTCTTACTTCGTGTTGGCTTTTGCCACAAAACGAACAGTACAGTAGCTTGTTATCACCGTCACCGCTTTGCTTATCACTCATTACTTTTGCCTCTGCCTTGCCTGAGCCGAAAACCAAAACGTGCTGTGCACTGGCTCAGGTATACTATAACTATACTACTTAGTTGCGGCTACGTCAGATCGATTTGCTAAAACTTGGTCAACAAGGCCATATTCTTTTGCCTCAGTTGCACTCAAGAAGTTATCACGGTCTGTGTCACGCGCGACTTTTTCATAGTCTTGACCAGTATGGTCCGCCATAAGGCGATTCAATTTCTCTTTAATAGACAGAATTTCTTTCGCGTGAATTTCAAAATCAGATGCCTGACCTTGGAAGCCACCAAGCGGTTGGTGAATCATTACGCGCGAGTTAGGTAGACAGTAGCGCTTACCTTTTGCTCCTGCAGATAGTAGAAAGGCGCCCATGCTTGCAGCTTGGCCCATACATACTGTACTCACGTCTGGCTTTATAAACTTCATCGTATCGTAAATTGCCATGCCAGCAGTTACCGAACCGCCTGGTGAGTTAATGTATAAGAAAATATCTTTCTCTGGGTTTTCAGCTTCTAAGAACAACATTTGAGCAACGATGAGGTTGGCCATGTGATCTTCAACTTGTCCTACCAAGAAAATTACGTTTTCTTTCAATAGGCGAGAATAAATGTCGTATGAGCGCTCACCTTTAGAGGTTTGCTCAACAACCATAGGAACAAGTGCATTCATTGGGTCAAACGGGGTATTAGTCATAGCTACCTTGATTATCTAGCGTTAAAAACAAAAATGCTCGGAAGGCTCCGAGCATTTAAGCAGTTGCTGACAAGTAATGTCAATCAGACAGTAAAAAATTACGCCTGTTTGTTCATAACCTCGTCAAAAGCTTTAGTTACTTCGGTAACTTTTGCTTGCTCAAGAACCCACTCAATAGCTTGTTCTTCTAGTGCAACGTTTTGCATTTGTTGCATAAGCTCTTGGTTGTTGTTGTAGTAATCAACAACTTCTTGCGGATCTTCATACGCTGAAGCAGCAGTTTCGATCATCTCGTTAACTTTAGCTTCGTCTGCTTTAAGTTCGTTCTGCTTGATCACTTCACCTAGAAGAAGACCAATAGATACGCGACGTTTAGCGTTGTCAGTAAACAATTCAGCAGGTAGGTCTGGAAGGTTCTGACCACCGCCTTGTTGGCTGAAACGTTGTTTAGCTTGCTCGCGAAGTGCGTTCACTTCTTGATCGATTAGCGCTTGAGGAATATCAATCTCGTTAGCTTCAACTAGCTTAGCAATAACGTCTTCTTTAACTTGCGCTTTTAGCGTTTGATTTAGTTCACGCTGCATGTTCTTACGAACTTCTGCTTTAAGCGCGTCAACTCCGCCTTCTTCAACACCGAATAGTTTAGCAAACTCTTCGTCAACTTTTGGAAGGTTTAGGCCTTCTACTTTCTTAACGGTAGTTTGGAAAACTGCATCTTTACCTTTTAGGTTTTCTGCGTGGTAGTCTTCAGGGAAAGTTACTTCGATAGTCACTTCTTCACCCGCTTTCGCGCCAACAAGTGGCTTTTCGAAACCTGGGATCATGCGCTCTTTACCTAGCTCAAGAGCGAAGTCTTCTGCTTTACCACCTTCAAACTCTTCACCGTCGATAGAACCAACGAAGTCGATGATAACTTTGTCGTCTTTCTTCGCTTTACGCTTAACTTCTTTCCAAGTTGCGTGCTGCTTCTGAAGTGTTTCCATCATGTTATCTAAATCTTCGTCAGTAATTTCTACTACTGGCTTTTCGATTTCGATATCGCTAACACCTTTCACTTCTACTTCTGGGTAAACTTCGAAAGATGCTGTGAATTCTAGGTCCTGACCGTCTTCGTCTTTAGTCAGTTCAAACTTCGGCATACCAGCAGGCTGAATTTTTTCTTGAATCACAGCTTGGTAGAAGTTTTGCTGCATAACATCGCCAGCAACTTCTTGGCGAACAGCTTGGCCGAAACGCTTTTTGATTACGCTTACAGGAACTTTACCTGGACGGAAGCCGTTGATGCGTTGTGTTTTTGCCAACTGCTGTAGGCGTGACTTAACTGCTGAATCAACCGTGTCAGATGGAACGGTGATAGTAAGACGGCGTTCTAAACCCTGGGTCGTCTCGACTGAAACTTGCATTATGTTACCTCAACTATACGCCTTTACAGGCGTTTTGTTCTCAATCCCCTCTCCCGTCATGCAAGAGTTGCATATCACTCCGGGGTAGAGGTCGTTATTCGACGTTTATAAAATCAAAGTTAGGACACGAAATTGTGTCAAAAAGCCAACCTGAAACAAACGTACTGGTTAAAAAAAGACGCGGTAGTATACAGCCGCATACCACAAGAGTCGAGAGGCAAACACAAGTTTGTAACAACCATTTGAACGCATTTTGACCAAATAGCGAAACTAATAGCCTAAATAGCGAAAAAGACGGAATTTATGCGAATTTATTGAGCAATGAATAAAGAAGAGAGAAAGATAATGGTCGGTGAGACAGGATTTGAACCTGCGACCCCTTGTACCCAAAACAAGTGCGCTACCAAGCTGCGCCACTCACCGACAGATATATCTTTTTGAAAAGCCCTGCGA
The DNA here is from genome assembly GCF_017849675.1 of Alteromonas sp. AO-Serp. Classification (NCBI taxonomy): domain Bacteria; kingdom Pseudomonadati; phylum Pseudomonadota; class Gammaproteobacteria; order Alteromonadales; family Alteromonadaceae; genus Alteromonas; species Alteromonas sp. AO-Serp. The sequence continues at coordinate 7,448 of NZ_JAFLMX010000039.1, read as the reverse complement.
GAGCTATAAATATGGTGCGGAAGGAGAGACTTGAACTCTCACGCCGTGAAGCACTGGAACCTAAATCCAGCGTGTCTACCAATTCCACCACTTCCGCGAAAAAGTGGGGTGGACGATGGGACTTGAACCCACGACAACCGGAATCACAATCCGGGGCTCTACCAACTGAGCTACGCCCACCACAGTAATCCTGTTCAGTCTTATGTGTGAATTGATAAACACATAAGCGCCTACCGAGCTGTCAGGATCTTACATAGCTACTCGGTAGTTAAAGTCGACTCATACCCTAGCCCACAGATGATTTATCACTCTTGGCTAGAAGTATTTACTGAATCGAAGAAAGCATAAATGGTCGGTGAGACAGGATTTGAACCTGCGACCCCTTGTACCCAAAACAAGTGCGCTACCAAGCTGCGCCACTCACCGACTGGAATGCTTACATTAAGCTTTTGATAAAGCTTGAAAATATGGTGCGGAAGGAGAGACTTGAACTCTCACGCCGTGAAGCACTGGAACCTAAATCCAGCGTGTCTACCAATTCCACCACTTCCGCAAAAAAGTGGGGTGGACGATGGGACTTGAACCCACGACAACCGGAATCACAATCCGGGGCTCTACCAACTGAGCTACGCCCACCATAGGGTGTGTTTGCAATTTACACGCTTTATTTTAGCAGTGTAAATACGAAAGTTCAGCCTTGCTATCAGGACCTACCTGACTCGCATGGCGCGCCCGGCAGGATTCGAACCTGCGACCCACGGCTTAGAAGGCCGTTGCTCTATCCAGCTGAGCTACGGGCGCTTGGCGAATCTTCGCTGCAAAAAGTGGTCGGTGAGACAGGATTTGAACCTGCGACCCCTTGTACCCAAAACAAGTGCGCTACCAAGCTGCGCCACTCACCGACTGTCGTACCGACCTTAAAGCGTTAGCCTCTGTGCCGTTACGGGGTGCGAATATTACTGACATCCCCCCACCTCGTCAAACACTTTTTTAAATAAAATCATCAACCGCTCACAAAGCATCCATTCTCACGTTTTTTTGAACAATTCCCCTTGTATTTGCCTATTTTTAGCCTAGGTTTGCGCTTCTTTTAAAGGGTAAGCATCAGGCTTTCCATTAACGGTCGTTTACGTTGAACATTTGTGGCGAATAATTGCAGAGTAATAACTACTAGAGTATTAGTCCTATTTTATGAAACAATATAGGGCACTTGTTGACCACCCAACCATATAAGAATCGTACAAGACTATGACCGCCCATCTTATTGACGGCAAACTAATTGCCAAACAAGTTCGCCAACACGTAACCTCCTATGTTGAATCGCTTACGCAAGCAGGTAAAAGACAACCAGGCCTAGCCGTTGTCCTTGTTGGCAGTGATGCAGCTTCTCAAGTTTATGTTTCCAATAAACGTAAAGCGTGCGAAGAAGTGGGGTTCGTTTCTCGCTCTTTCGACCTTCCTTCTGATACCACAGAAGAGACCTTGCTAAATTTAGTGGACGAGCTAAACGAAGATAAAGAGATAGACGGAATTCTGGTACAGCTTCCTTTACCTGCAGGGTTAAATGCAGAAAAGGTACTTGAACGTATTCACCCTCATAAAGATGTCGACGGATTTCATCCATACAATATTGGCCGCCTTGCACAGCGTATTCCTGCACTACGCCCCTGCACGCCAAAAGGCATCATGACCATGATAGAGTCAACCAAGCGCCCTGTAAAAGGCTTGGACGCGGTCATTGTAGGTGCGTCGAACATTGTGGGGCGCCCTATGAGCCTGGAACTGCTTCTAGCTGGCTGCACCGTTACTACCTGTCACAAGTTTACTCAAGACCTTAAAAGTCACGTTCAACGTGCAGACCTTCTGGTAGTCGCAGTAGGTAAACCGAACTTTATTCCTGGTGACTGGGTAAAACAGGGCGCAATTGTCATTGATGTAGGTATTAATCGCATTAATGATGGTTCACTTGTTGGCGATGTTGATTTCGAAAAAGCGAAAGAGCGCGCAGGCTGGATAACCCCCGTTCCAGGCGGAGTCGGGCCGATGACAGTAGCCAGTTTGATAGAGAATACGCTGGAAGCTTACGTAAAATATCATTCTTAAAGTACAACTAGTTCAACCTAGATGTTAGGCAGAAATCAAATTTCTGCCTTTTGGTTTTATACTCCCCTCACGTTGAACACAGACTCAAACTGACCTACACCTTTTATGGCAGAACCAACATCTCCTTTATGGGAACAGCACGTAATTGATGCAACGCTTAAATGGGTTGACGACATTGTGATAAAACACAACTTTTGTCCCTTTGCGCGCTATGTAAGAACACCTCATCAAATTCGGTGTGTGGTAATTGAGGGCGATGCGGGAAATGTCGTTCAATCGCTATACGATGAGTTGCGGCATTTAGAAGAGAACGACACCACCGCTACAACACTAATTGCACTCACGCATTCAACCCTTGCTGATTTCAACGAATATCTCGATGTACTGGCTATTAGCGATAATATGCTGCACGACTGGGGATACAGCGGCACTTATCAACTTGCCAGCTTCCACCCCAATTATGTATTCGACGATAGCGACGCAGACGATGCTGAAAACTATACCAATCGATCACCCTACCCCCTTTTGCATTTGATTCGTGAAGCTGACATCACACGCTACATGAAAAAAGAAGAGGATGCCGAAAAGATATTCAGGCATAACATTGAAAAAGCACGGACGCTTGGGTGCCCTTATTTTGAGGGTGTGTTAGACACGCTTAAAAAAGATAAGCCCGCTCGATAAAACACGGGAAGCTTACCTTTTTTGTGCAATGTAAAAAACACGCACTAAAAAGAGAATAAGCTCGTGATGCGAGCAGGCCCAAAGTATTGGATTACTCCAGGGAACCCAAATAAGCAGCGCCTTATAACAAGCAGGATGTTTATTTGGCTCAAGCTTTCACTTGAAACGTCACTTTACCTGCAAATTATGTGAGTAATATGACAACGTTACACATTTTGACTTCGTTAGGGCTAAAACGTGAATACCCACAATTCATTTTCTCTCGAGGCGATAGCGACCGTCGCTACGCCTTTCAAGCAAAAGTTTGCTATTCCAAGGCAGCCCAACTTGGCTAACGCCGAAGGTATTATTACCTTCGAAGAAGGCTTTAACGATATCAATTTGCTTAAAGGGATAGAGAATTACAGTCACCTGTGGCTGCTTTTTATCTTTCACCAAAACATTGAACGCGGTTGGAAAAATACGGTAAAAGCCCCTCGTCTAGGTGGTAATGCAACTATGGGCGTATTGGCAAGTCGCAGTACCCACCGACCTAATGGGATTGGCATGTCTGTGGTGAAAAACAAAGGTGTGGTTAGCAGTAATGGACAGACACAGTTAGTGGTTGAAGGGGTAGATTTAGTCGACGGCACACCACTTGTCGATATCAAGCCCTATATCGCGTACGCTGATAGTGTTCCTAGCGCCAGCGATAATCTTGATGACATTAACCCCATACCCAATCGCGACGTATCATTCGCCGATACAATCCAGCCCACGCTTGCTGAAATAGAGAAAAAGCACCGTGGTTTTTCTGCCTTGGTGACTGCGGTACTGTCCCAAGACCCTCGCCCAGCCTATAAACAGCATATTGAAAATGATGAGAAAACCTACCGCGTGACGCTATACGATATTGATGTAGGGTTTGAAATAAGAGATGCCGCCGTTAAGGTGACCGAACTGGTTCATTTAGGATAATTACACTATTAGTGTTAACAGTCTGTGGCGAAATAGCTCACAGTTAATTAGAATACGCCCAAACGTGTGACACCTTATCTCGGTTCAAGCATTTCGCAATGTTTTGTTTTGCGAATTGCCGTTTGCGAAAGAGCATCACACTAACCGTCATAAATACATTTATAACAGGATACCTGCTTTACATGCGCACTAGTCAATATTTGCTTGCCACGCAGAAAGAAACACCTGCAGATGCAGAGGTTATCAGCCACCAGCTTATGCTAAGAGCTGGTATGATCAGAAAGCTTGCCTCGGGTCTATACACATGGTTGCCATCTGGTCTTCGTGTACTTAATAAAGTAGCCAATATTGTTCGTGAAGAAATGAACAAAGCAGGCGCGATTGAAGTGCTAATGCCCGTTGTTCAGCCCGCAGATTTGTGGGAAGAATCTGGACGATGGGAAGAGTACGGCCCAGAGTTACTTCGTATTAAAGACCGCCACCAGCGAGATTTCGTATTAGGTCCAACGCACGAAGAAGTTATTACCGCGCTTGTGCGTAATGAAATTAGCAGCTATAAGCAGCTTCCGCTCAATCTATACCAGATTCAGACTAAATTCCGCGACGAAGTGCGCCCCCGTTTCGGCATTATGCGTGGTCGTGAATTTACCATGAAAGATGCGTACAGCTTCCACTTAGAAGACAGCTGTTTAGAAGAAACGTATCAAAAAATGTACGACGCTTACTGCAATATATTCTCGCGTATGGGCTTAGACTTCAGAGCAGTCATTGCCGACTCTGGCTCTATTGGTGGTAATCACTCTCACGAATTCCACGTACTTGCCGCATCAGGTGAAGACGATATCGCTTTCTCAAGCGACAGTGATTATGCAGCCAATGTTGAAATGGCTGAAGCTGTTGCGCCTGAAAAAGCTGTCGCATCGGGCGCTGCAGTTGAGACTAAAGATGCCAAAGGCAAAGATTTCAATGCCATCTTAAAAAGCGTAGAAGCCGAAGTGACAAACGCGGTTAAAGTCATAGTAGTGAAAGCCGCTAATGAAGTAGACAGTAAAGGCGAAGAAGTAGTTTCTGATAAATGGGTAGCCCTTGTACTTCGTGCTGATCATGAGCTTAATGATGTAAAAGCAGAGAAGTTAGACGGCGTTGCAAGCCCGCTTGTTGAAGCATCATTTGAACAAGCAAAAGATATTCTTGGCGTTTCACCATTGTTTGCTGATGCAACCAACCTGCCTGTACCCGCTTTTATTGACGCCAGTGCAGCTGCCCTTGCTGACTTCACTACAGGCGCAGGCGCAGGCGGTAAGATAAATATTAACGTAAACTGGTCTGATGATATTACTGGCGTTGATATTCGCAACGTTGTAGCAGGCGATGCATCTCCTGACGGGAAAGGCACGCTAGATATTAAACGTGGCATCGAAGTGGGCCATATCTTCCAGCTTGGCAGCAAGTATTCAGAGGCCATGAACTGCGGCGTACTAAGCGAATCAGGTAAGCACCAAACCTTAACTATGGGTTGTTACGGTATAGGCGTATCTCGAATTGTTGCGGCAGCTATCGAGCAAAACCACGATAAATTTGGCATAAAGTGGCCAGATCCTATTGCACCGTTTAAAATTGCATTAATACCAATGAATATGCACAAGTCTCATCGTATTAAAGAAGCAGCGGAAGCGCTTTATGAAGAGCTTGTTGCCCTTGGCGTAGAAGTGTTGTTTGACGACAGAAAAGAGCGTCCGGGTGTCATGTTCAATGATATGGAATTAATTGGCATACCTCACAGCATTGTTATTGGTGAAAGAAACCTAGATAATCAACAGGTTGAGTATAAGAATAGACGTACTGGTGAAAAGCAGTTGTTAGATATTAGCGCAGCAAAGGACTTTGTAGCCGCACTCTAGCGCCTGATCTCGCCGATTAGATTAGAAAAGAGGGCGTATGCGGTTAACATTTTATGGCGTAAGAGGGTCAATCCCTACCCCGGGAGCAGCTTACGTCCGCTATGGTGGCAATACTGCATGCGTTCACATTGAGCTTGAGGATGGTACCGATATCATCCTCGACTCTGGCACAGGGATTCGCGTGCTTGGCGAGCGCCTTATTCAAAAAGATACCCCCATTAATCTGCTGTTGAGCCACAACCATTGGGATCATATTCAAGGCTTCCCTTTTTTTGCGCCTATCTATCAGGCTTCACGTGAAATCAACATATACCCGGGTCAAACCCTCCTTGATGAACCTGATCAAATTTTAAAGCAAATGGAAGGGTCGTTATTTCCAGTCCCCCGAAGTGCGCTGAAAGCTAACATTTCTATTGTCGATATTCCCAAGTCTACAAGCCGATTTTCAGTAGGAAGCGCAACCATAACTCGCTTGGCCATGAACCACCCCGGTCGTGGCAGTGCCTATTGTATTGAAGCCGATGACGCAAAGGTGGCTTACATAACAGATAATGAGCTTTACCCCCCCTACAAAAAAGAAACAGACTTTATCGATTTCGCAAAATTTGCACAAAATGCCGATCTGCTAATACACGATGCACAGTATATGTTGTCTGACATGCCAGCGAAGAACGGATGGGGTCATTCGGTCGCGGAAGAAGCGGTGAAACTAGCAATGGCATGTAACGCAAAAAAATTAGCTTTATATAGTCATGATCCAGAACGGACTGATGACGATATAGATGATGTTGTAAACCATTGTAATGTATACGTCACAGTGGCAGAGTATAATCTACAAGTATTTGCATCTTCAGAAGGCCAAGCACTGGACTTCAGTTAAGCATAACAACAACCCCACGTTACGGAGAATTAAAGGTGTCTGTGTTAAAGCCTTTTGTATTTTTGGCAGCATTTGCTGCTTGTACGCCTGTGTGCGCTCAACAATCACAAGAAGTGGTAAGCGAACAAGCGTCATCTTTAGAAAATAGTGAACAAGAGCGCACTGTTGAAAATGAAGAAAATCAATCGTCACAGGATGAAAGCGGTATTGAAGTTATCGATATCATCAAGCGTGACACCATCACGGAAAGTGCACTGGATAACCGATTAGAAGGCGATAAAGAAGCACTGGATAATGTGTTTGCTATCACTCAGCATAGACAAAACTATCTACTTCCAATCACTTACGTTTCCAACCCAAGCTCTGTAGCCAATGAAGAACTTACAAACGAGAACATAGACAATAAAGAAGCCAAATTTCAAGTAAGCGCAAAGCTGCCGCTTTATTTGGAAGATACAGGATTCGACGGTGTTTACTTTGGTTTTACATTAACATCGTTCTGGCAATTGTATAATAGTGAAGCCTCTAAGCCTTTCCGAGAAACGAATTACGAACCAGAAGTCTTTTGGCAAGAAACAGCCGATTATTCCGTACTTGGCTACAAATTTAATACCTTTCAAGTTGGTTTCAATCATATGTCTAACGGTCAAAGCGGGCTGCGCTCTCGAAGCTGGAACCGTATATTTGCCTCTATTGTCTTTAGCGACGATGACGATATCTACTACCTAAAGACGTGGTACCGTATTCCTGAAGACGAGAAAACAGACCCGCTTGATCCTACCGGCGACGATAACCCTGATATACAAGACTATTACGGTAGAATGGAACTTGGTTATGGAAGGAAAATTGGCGCGTTTAAAGTACTGGCGCTTTTACGAAATAACCTCGACGTAGATGAGAACCGAGGCAGCATACAGCTAGAC
>NZ_JAFLMX010000138.1:0-7755 GCF_017849675.1 Alteromonas sp. AO-Serp | reverse complement strand
ATTTGGTAAGTAGCGAACAGTCTGAGTCTTCGCATTATGTTAGGGCAAGCACTGTTGCGCCCGATGGCGACGAACCAAGGCTAATTAAGCAAGGGATGCCATACGGTGATATGGCCTCTCAAGGTTTATTCTTCGTAAGCTGTAGTGCCAGTACGCGGCCATTTAAACAGATGCTCCACAGCCAAATATACGGCAACGGTGAAGGCGATTATGACAGATGGCTGGACTTTACCAGTGCTGAAACAGGTGCTGCGTTTTTCGCGCCATCCATTAATTTCATTCGCCAGCAGGCTAAGTTATCTGAGTCCTAAATTTAACCGTCGCTTATGGCCATTGGGATTAGTAGACTAGCGCACCATCCCAATCTTCCTTAAAATCGACGCTTCTGTAAATTCGACAAACATCTATGTGATGATGCGCTAGCGAGTCGTTTGGGCTCATAGCGACAGCGGTCTCAAAAAAAGAAATGGCCTCATCCCACTGCTGATTTATACGGCATGCGATACCTGCGGCAATCTTGGTCTGAACCGCCAACTTCTTTTCCTGCTCACTCTCTGAAAGGTGGCTTAACACCTCGTATATTTCAATTGGCGCTTTTCGTCCTTTCACTCTTACCCAGTCAAGCAAGCGGGTTTTAATTGGGAAGCCAGACCCTATGGTCTGAAGAACTTGGGCACTGACGATAATATCCGCCTCGTATTTGGGTGTTAAAGCTTCTAAGCGAGAAGCAATGTTTACACTATCGCCAATGACGGTGGTATCCATCCTATCTTCTGAACCCACCGTACCCATAATAACAGGGCCAAAGTGGATACCTATTCCCATATTAATTGGTTCGTAGTTACTGTTCTTTCTATGGCCGTTATATATTGTCAGCGCTTTGCGTAAGTCGAGCGCAGCATTAACCGCATCCATAGCTTTTTGTTGTGAAGATCCTTCGCGATGATCGAACAGCGCCATAATGGCGTCGCCCATGAACTTATCAATAAAACCGTGGTTTTGATGAATAGGATCGTTCATTCTGGTGAAATAAGAATTAAGAAAGTTCATCAACTCTTGTGGCGTAATACGTTCAGAAAAACCGGTAAAGCCTCTGATATCGCAAAACATAATCGCAACGTCGTTTTCAGCCGCATAGCCAAGACCCAGCGCGTCTACGTCAGAATTCGACATGTGCTCCACAAACTGCTTTGGAATGAATTTTTGAAAGGTTTGTGTAAGCCTTTGGGCCTCATCGGCAGCTGTGTGAAAGTGCGTTTCATCGTCGTTTTTTGCGACAGTGGTGGAGACATGACGCCGACGTTTAAATTGGCTAGCTCTGTATGCAAACCGACGGCTGCGCCTTACGTGCAAAGTTGTGATAGCGACACTGTAGAGAAAAAGCGCGCAAATAGCGCCAAACTGCCAATCCATTGATAACACCACACCTATAAACTGCTTTTAAATGAAGGCTAATAATCTAGCCCGCGAGGAATTCAAGCGTTACGTATGAGAGAAGCAATGAAGAAGAGGCACTAACACGCCACGGTGGGCGTATTAGTGCAAAAATTACCAGAAAGGAATTAACTTAAAGCGTTGAGAACACTTTATCTGCTGCAGCAAGGGTTTGCTCAATGACTGCAGCGTCATGCGCTTTAGAAACAAAGCCCGCTTCATAAGATGCAGGTGCTAAGTAAACGCCTTGCTCTAGCATACCGTGATAGAACTTGTTGAATTGCTCGGTATTACAGTTAATTGCTTGCTTGTAGTTCGTGACTTTCTCTACGTCAGTAAAGAATATCCCAAACATACTGCCGGCAATATTAGTAGTTAGACTAATATTGTGTTTGTCAGCAAGGGCTTGGAAACCATCAACTAGCGTTTGCGTATTTTCGAAAATTGAATCGTAAAGTCCAGGCTGCTTTATTTGCGTTAAAGCAGCAAGACCTGCAGCCATTGCTACCGGGTTACCAGAAAGCGTACCCGCTTGGTAAATTGGCCCTGTCGGTGCTATGTGAGTAATAATGTCACGACGGCCACCAAAACAGCCCACTGGCATGCCGCCGCCAATGACTTTACCCAAGCAAGTCAGGTCTGGTTTGATGTTATAACGCTCTTGCGCCCCGCCGCGAGATACGCGGAAGCCTGTCATTACTTCATCAAAAATCAATACGCTGCCATATTGGTCGCAAATAGCGCGAAGTCCTTCAAGGAAGCCTTCCACAGGAGGGATACAGTTCATGTTTCCTGCGACAGGTTCAACGATAATGCACGCAATATCATCGCCATGGGCTTCGAAAATTTCTTTTACGCTGTCTAGGTTGTTGTATTCAACGGTAAGCGTATGCTCAGCAACATTTGCTGGAACACCTGGTGAACTTGGTACACCAAGGGTTAGCGCCCCTGAGCCCGCTTTAACTAGCAGAGAGTCGGCGTGCCCGTGGTAGCAGCCTTCAAACTTAACAATTTTGTTTCTGCTCGTGTAGCCGCGAGCCAGGCGAATAGCTGACATGGTGGCCTCTGTACCAGAGTTCACCATGCGTACCATTTCCATAGATGGAACCAGTTCGCTAACCAACTCAGCCATGATCACTTCAGCTTCGGTAGGTGCACCGAAAGATAGGCCGTTATACGACGCTTCAATAACCGCTTCGCGAATTTGAGCGTTATTGTGACCTAGAACCATAGGGCCCCAAGACTGAATATAGTCAATATATTGTTTGCCATCCGCATCCCACATGTAAGCGCCATCAGCTTTCGTGATGAAGCGAGGTGTACCGCCTACCGCTTTAAAAGCGCGAACGGGTGAATTTACGCCACCAGGAATGGTTTTTTGGGCGCGGGTAAATAGGGCTTCAGATTTTTGCATGTAATTACTTACTCTTATTGCTGTACCAAACAACGTCACGCTCGTACTTAGTGAGAAGGTTTTCTACACCCAGAGTAAGCGCAAACAATGCCATTCTGACAAGTACACCATTGTCGGTTTGTCTAAAAATGGCGAGGTTTGGATTAAGGTTTAGATCGTTATCTAATTCGTTGGCTTCCATACGTGAATCTCGTGGAAGTGGATGCATGATAACGGTCTTCGACTGAAAGTGTTTCGTGTAAATCGACTGATTAAGGCGGAACTTACCTCGGTATTTGTTGGCTTCTTCTTGAGAAGGAAAGCGCTCTTCCTGAATGCGTGTTTGATAGCATATGTCCGCATCCATATTCCCTTCAAGGGTATCGGTAATCGTAAGCTGGTGCCCCGCATTTTCGATGGCGTCTATGATGGGCTGAGGCATGGCCAGCTCTTTTGGCGAAATGAGCGTAAAGCGAATGTTTTTAAACAAACATAACAAGCGAGATAAAGAGTGTACTGTTCGGCCGTAACGCAAATCACCAATCATGGCGATGTGTAAGCCGTCAATGCCGTGACCATTGTATTCCAGTTCACGTTTAATCGTGAACAAGTCCAACAGTGCTTGGGTTGGGTGTTCGTTTGCACCATCACCACCGTTGATAACAGGTACACGACTACCTTCGGCAAATTCTGCCACTGAACCCGCCGCAGGATGTCGCATTGCAATAATGTCGGAATAGCCGCTCAGCACACGGGCTGTGTCGTACAACGACTCACCTTTAGCCAGCGCAGAGCTCGACATGCCGGTGGTTTCTCTAACTTCACCACCTAAAAGGTTGAATGCGGTACCAAAGCTAACTCGCGTACGGGTACTTGGCTCAAAGAAAAGGTTACCGAGAATGGCGCCATCTAGCACGGTTGTGCGCTTTTGTCGTTTGGCATAGGGTTGCATGGAATTGGCAACTGAGAACACTTTCTCAATGGCCTCGCGATCGAATTGATTAACCGAAAGAATGTGGTTACCGGTAAAGTCAGACATGCGCTTCTCAATCATCAACGAAAACGGCGCTAGTTTATAATACCGCTGGGGTTAAGTCATTAGCGCAACGTTAATCTTGCCTTACGTTTTTCTCAGTTTGGCGTTTTATTGAAAAGGGCTTTCCACAAATCAAAACACAAGTGTGCATGTGCGCAGATGTCGACTAATTGTGTTGCTGAGTATAGTGGGTAAAGAGTAAAAGGATCTTTTCAGCTGCGCTATTTACGTGAGCTGTAATCGCTTCGTCTTGAAGCGGAGACTGTATGCCGCACAGCATCATTGTGTGATATTCCCCCTTAAGCAGGGCGCAATAGTCAACTGCCAGCTGTTGGGCGATATCACGGCTTAAGCTACCTTCTCCGAACTTCTCTATGACATCACTCAATGTAGATAGGGAAGCTTCGGGCCCAGCCTGATAAAAAAGTGTTGCCACATGAGGGCTATTTACCGCTTCAGCTATAATTACTCGAAAGATAGCAATGGCTTCAGGATCTTGTAATAGTCGCACAAACTGACAGCCAACTTTTCGTAAACATTCTAATAGTGAGAGTGAGCCTGAAGTGGCGTCGATAAGTTGCTGGGTGTCGAGTTGGTATGATCTGCATTTCGATGAGATTGCTGCTTTAAAGAGAGCATCTTTTCCTTCGAAATGAGAATAGACCGTTTGTTTAGACACACCTGAGGCTTTAGCCACAGTGTCCATAGATGTGTTGGCAAAACCCTCTTTTAAGAACAGGCAAGACGCTGCATGCAATATAAGATGGTATTTCTCTTCGCTTTTAGGTCGGCCTTGCTTTCGAGTGGTAGCCACGTTCGTTCTCACTTTATTGACGAATATTTAAATATCAAACTGGACGGTCTAGTATTTATATACTAGCATAGCACAATAAGTATGCAAATATAGCCCAGAGCAAACGCTAAACTGGTTAAAGGAAATGTTATGACTGCTGCAACGACGCCTTCTAAAAGTGGCAAACTCTCACTTATTATCGCTATTGCCGTTTTTACTGCAGCGTTGGTCATTCTTTTGATGACAGCAGGTCTTGGCAATGCGACACAAACGCCAGAGGCAAGAGTTCCCGTTGCAGTGTCCACTGGAACAGTCAAAATTCAATCGGGCTTTGAAACTCCAATCAATGTTTTTGGGCTAATCGAATCCCCGCGGGCCACTTCGCTTTCATTCGATATGGCAGGGCAAGTCAATACATTACTTGTTGAAGAGGGCGATGTAGTAAGCAAGGGAGATGTTCTAGCCCGTCAAGATATTCAGCGTCTCAACGCCAGAAAACGTGAGCTTCAAGCCTCACTTGAGCGTGCGAACGCCGACCTTGAACTTGCTAGTGTAAACAGCGAAAGAACCACGTCGTTGGTTGAGAAAAAGCTAGAATCAGCGCAGCGACTAGACGAAACCAAGGCAAGTCTCAATGTCGCTAAGGCCCAAGTTAGTGAAATGCAGGCCGCCCTTGAATCACTGAATGTAGAAATAGAAAAAACGACCCTTATTTCTCCCTTCGATGGCGTAGTCAATCGACGATTTTTTGATGAAGGCAGTGTAGTTAGCGCTGGAACGCCCGTGTTTGGAATTACGGGCATAGAGAATTATCAGGCACGTTTCGCGGTACCTGCCGATGTTGTGGATCAGTTTGACCTTAATGAGCCGGTGCTGGTTAGCGTCGGGGATATTGATGTGGCGGGTACTGTTACGCAACGCTTACCTGTTCGCAACGTGCAAACGCGAACCATTGATATTTTAGTGACATTAAATAGTAATGAGCGGGTACGCCCCGGTGACATGGCCATTTTGTCTGGCTTTCGTTCTCACTCTGAGACCGGAAGTTGGCTGCCGGTTAACGCGCTAAGCAACGGCTTGCGCGGTTTGTGGCGTGTATTTGTTTTATCAAACGAGCAAAACGCCACCCTTGAAGCCCGTGTAGTGGAAGTTGTATATACCGACGGAAACAACGCGTTTGTGCGCGGAGCGCTTAAAGATGGAGAGGTTTACGTAAGCGAAGGTACACACAAACTCGCACCTGGCCAAATGGTATCAATCCCCAGTCAACATCAAGCTGGGGCACGCTAATGAAGTCATTTAACTTCGGCTCAGATAAATCTTATCCATGGTATACCTTATTTTACCGACGAGGGCATTTACTCATACTGAGTCTTCTGGTGCTAGTCACAGCAGGGTTGTCAGCATTAGGCTCTCTGCCGCGTATTGAAGACCCGCGAATAGATACGCGAAACGCATTAATCATCACTCAATACCCAGGCGCATCGGCGGAACGGGTAGAGGCTTTGGTTAGTGATGTGCTTGAAGACAGGCTTAGAGAAATATTTGAAATAAAGGAAGTGAAGTCCACGTCGCGTGCTGGTATCTCCATCATTCTCATAGAGACGCAAGACTGGATAAATAATTCAAGTAATGAACAACTATTCAGTGAAATTCGCGATGCCATTGGCGCTGCCGCTGAGTCATTCCCTGAAGGTGCAATGGCGCCAGTTTTCGATGAAAAGCGCGGCGCGACAGCGTTCACTTTATTGCTATCTGTGCGAGCAGACCACTTTGAAAATACCCCTATTACACTCACCGCGCGTTTGGCTCAAGAACTTACAGACAGGCTGCGAAACGTTAACGGCACTGAGCTAGTGCGTGTATACGGCGCACCGCAGGAAGAGATTAGCGTCAATATCGACCCTATTAAGCTTGCCGCAACGGGTCTTACCTTACAGCAAGTAAGTAATTTAATAAGCCGCGCCGACCCCAAATTGCCTGCGGGTATGCTTAACTCCCAGCAAAGCAATTTGCGCTTTACAGTGGGAGAGGGCTTAAATGGCGTGAACATGATTGCTTCAATTCCCTTAGTTAACGAGCAAGGCCGCTACTTACGGGTAGAAGACGTCGCTACAGTGGAGCGCAGTTTTACTACCCCTCGCAACGAAGTGGCATTTCTAAATGGTGAAGAGTCTATATTTGTGGCAGCGCGTATGCAGCCGTCACTGCGTTCTGATGTATGGACAGAAAATGCATTAGCAGTAGTGGAGCAGTTCAATAAAGACTTCAGCGGAACCTTAACCGCTACCGTCGCATTTGAGCAAAACGAATATACCGCTACTCGCCTTGCTGACTTATCGATGAACCTGCTTATGGGGTGCGCCGTGGTCATGATGGTTATTCTACTTTTCATGGGGTTTCGTGCTGCGTGGATTGTGGGCCTGGCACTTCCCTTATGCGCCGCTTTTGCCTTGTTCTCTTTAAGTTTTTACGACGAGCAAATTCACCAAATGTCTATCTTTGGCATGATCATCGCCATTGGTTTACTAATCGATAATGCCATTGTTATTACCGATGAAATTCGCATTAATTTACAAGATCCTAATTTAACGCGAGTAGGTGCTATGGCCAAAAGCGTTTCACATCTATTTGTACCGCTGCTGGCTTCAACGCTGACGACCATATTAGGCTTTATGCCCATCTTTCTTTTAGATGGAAACATCGGTGACTTTGTTGGCCCGATTGCCATTAGCGTGGTGATGGCACTTATTGGCTCGCTGTTTATTTCTCTTACTATCATTGCAGCCCTCGCTGCCCGATTTTTGCCAAAGCACGACAATAGTTCGCAACGTGAAATAGCATCGAAGGCGTGGTGGAAAGTGGGACTACAAGCGCCAGAGCTCAGTCTCGCTTTTAAAAAGCAATTGGGTAGGTGGGTTAAACAGCCAATTTTGGTGCTACCGGTTATTGCTATCCTTTGTTTATCGGGTTTTGTATTGTCGGGCACCTTGGCCAATGTGTTTTTCCCAAGTGCAGATAGAGACCAGTTCGAAGTGTACCTGTGGACCAAAGAAGGGAGCAGCATCGACAACACAACGAGCTATGTTAAAAAAATAG
>NZ_JAFLMX010000194.1:0-5415 GCF_017849675.1 Alteromonas sp. AO-Serp | reverse complement strand
TTCGTGCGCTCTCAACCGGTCTTTTGCTTGGGGCTAATTCTCATCTTTATTTTTGCACTAGAGCTTAACTGGCTTCCGGTTGCGGGCTCTTCAGGCTTTGTCTATACCATATTACCTGTAATGACCCTAGGGTTAAGCCTGGCGGCTATATCAAACCGCGTAATTCGCAATAGTACTGTTAATGCGGTTCAATCAGGTTATTTCCATTTCGCCAAGATAAAAGGGTTAAGCGCTCTAGAGGCGTTCAGGTGCCATGCGCTACCTAACGTTGTAATACCTGCTCTAGCCTTCATGGGCATACAGCTTATCGGGTTAATTGAAGGCGTAATTATGATTGAAAGCCTTTTTGCTTGGCCCGGCATAGGACACGGACTGTCCCATGCTGTCTTTGCCCGCGACATCACTATGTTACAAGGCACAGCTTTGCTGATGGGCACGTTATTCGTATTGGTCAACACACTAGTCGATTTAAGTCAGTATGCACTCGACCCAAGGGTGAGAGAGAATCGAGGGTATAGCCAATGAAAACACCCGCCTTACCTGTTGAAAAATTGATTGGCTTTTCACTTTTGATGCTGCTCTTATTACTTGCGTTGGGCGAGCCTGTTCTATTGGGAACAAACGGTAATCAACAAAATTTAAAGCAAGTGCTAGAAGCCCCAAGTGCGCAACATTGGTTAGGTACAGATCAGTTCGGACGCGACATGTTAGCCAGAATCTCAGAGGGTCTGCGCATATCACTCTCTCTCGCTGCACTGTGTGTACTAAGTTCATCAATCATTGGCGTGCTAACGGGCGTAATTGCAGCGTGGTGTAGAGGTTGGGTAGATACGACGTTGAATTTTATTGCCAATACGATATTGGCGCTCCCCGGACTGGTACTTATTCTTCTTTTCGCGGCGCTAGTACCCGGCTCTTTCATTATGCTGTATTTAGCCATTTCCTTAGTACTGGCCGTCGAATACTTCAGGCTGGTACGTGCTATCACTCTACCAGTAGTGACAGGCCCTGCACTGGAAAACTCTGCGCTAATGGGTTTTCCAAAACGCTATTTATTTAATAAGCATATATGGCCCGCCATTCGACAAGACGTGTTATCACTTGCTGCTTTTGGTGCCTCCTCCTCAATTATCGCCATGGCATCGGTGGGCTTCGTTTATGTTGGTTTAAAACCACCCAGCCCTGAGCTAGGACTGATGATAGTTGAGCTTTTTCCATACTATCACGAAGCACCTTGGCTGCTCGCACAACCTATTTTCACCCTATTCGTTCTCGTACTGGGCTTTCACTTACTTTCTGCGAAGAGTGACAAAACACCTCGTTTAAATAAGTTCATTTTTGACAGCAGTAGGCTATCAAAGAGTGATGCATTGGAGCGCAAACTGTGAGCCAATGCATTGCTATTGAACACTTATCAATTTACGCGCAAGACACCATTATTGTAGAGGAGCTATCCCTTAACCTTGAACAAGGCGAGACGCTTACTATATTGGGTGAAACCGGGGCAGGTAAAAGTCTGCTAGCGCAAGCAATTATGGGCGACTTACCGCCTGCACTAAAGGTTACGGGAAATGTTCTGGTAAACGGTGTAGATATGCTTCGTGCGAACCGACGTGAATGTGAACAATTGTGGGGGCGAGACATTGTTATGCTGCCGCAAGAGCCATGGCATTCTCTAAGCCCAATGATGAAAATTCGCCAGCAAGTCGCCGAAGTTTTTCGATTTACATTGGGCAACAGTGCTCGCGAAGCACAAAAGAGTGCGAAGACACAGCTAGACAACCTGGCTCTTAAAGACGACAGTGATAAGGTCCCTTCTCAACTTTCCGGTGGAATGGCACAGCGTGTTGCTTTTGCCTGTGCATCAGCGACTAATGCACCTTTATTTCTAGCCGACGAACCTACAAAAGGGCTAGATGCCGGACGCAAACATCATATTATTGAGCAACTAAAGCAAAAAGCTAACGACGGTACGCTACTCACCATTACGCACGATGTTTCAGTGGCAGAGGCACTGGGTGGTAAATGTATGGTGCTTAAAAACGGGAAACTGGTTGAAACAGGTGATACCCGCAAGATACTGTCCTCCCCTTCATCAAATTATACCAAAGCCCTTATTGCGTCGGCTCCGCAACACTGGACGGCTACAACAAAGAAAACGCATAGGTTTGCACCGCTGGTATCGGTGAATGATCTCACAATTATGAGAGGTAACCGTACACTATTTACTGGCCTTAGTTTTTCTTTAGGGGAAGGCGAAATTGTCGGGCTTTGTGGTGATAGCGGCAGTGGAAAAACGTCTCTAGGTGATGCTCTACTTGGGCTTCTACCCTATCAAGGCAATATTGCGTTTCATACGCTTTTACACCGTTATCAAACCCTAAAGCTATATCAAGATCCCCCCAGTTCATTTGCCGATCACACTACGCTTAAATCATTGATTGATGACGTAATAAAGCTTCACAAGGTGTCTAAAAAGCGTGCCGATTTACTTTCATCTCAACTAGGCCTTAACCAGCGATTGTTTGAGCGCAGCGCCTCTGAGGTAAGTGGAGGTGAGCTTCAACGCATTGCATTGCTGCGCGCGCTGCTACTAAGACCCAAGCTACTTATAGCTGACGAGCCAACATCTAGGCTCGACCCCATTACAAGTAAGGCAATTACTCACTTACTTGTCGATCAATGCAGAGAAGAAAATTGCACGGTGCTCTTTATCAGCCACGATAGAACACAGCTAGAAAAAGTCTGTGACCGCGTCATTGACCTTCAGAGTCTCACAACATCAAAAGCCGTTATATAACGGCTTTTGGAAGACAAGTTTCAGGGGACTTTCGTGTGTTTATACGCAAACCGTAGCCGCGAATGAACTAAAAAGTCACGATTTCATCATCAATGAGATGACCTACAGCCTGACTCTGCTCAGCATCGACAAAGGCGCTATCAATCGCGCTAAAGCGCGCCGTAGTAACCTTTCGATAATTCGGGTGTGTATAAATATAAGTTTGCTCTGACTGAAGCGCCTCTATCACGCGCTCAGCTAGCACAGAGGCATCGATTCCCGACTCTACTGCTTTAGTGGCTGCTTGAGCTCCGGCTTTAAGCTTCTCTTTATCAATGCGTTTTTCAGCGGCTACTGCATATTTTTGCTGCCTATTTCTATACGACTCGTGAATGCGGGTTTTCACGAATGCTGGACACAATACAGAAGTATGGATTCCAAAAGGTTTCAGTTCTGGTACCCAGCTTTCCGTCATAGAGACAACCGCAGCCTTTGATGCGCAATAGGCCGCCGCATATGGCATGCCCATCATTCCTGCCATCGACGCCACGTTTAGCACCCAACCTCCTTCGCCGTGCTCTTTAATAGCTGGCACGCATGTTTGTGCGCCATAAAGTACGCCCATAACGTTGACGTCCATTACCCAGCGCCAGGTCTCATGCTCCGAATCTTCGACTTTCCCCGGCGTACCGCCAACGCCAGCATTATTGATGACCATATGAACCTTGCCAAACTTCTCTTTAGCGTTAGCTACAATATCTTCCCACTGAGCGTAATCGGTAACATCAAGGGCGCAAGTCAATACATCGAAACCTTTCTCACGTAAGTCGTTACCCGATTCGGTTAATGCAGCATTATCAATATCGCCCATGACGATATTCATACCCTGCCTAGCCAATTCCTCTGCCAGCGCTAACCCTATGCCGCCAGCGGCGCCAGAAATAATAGCGGTCTTACCCGTAAATTCGTTAGACATCTTACTCTCCTGTTATTGTTATTGCGCCGCGGGCCCTTTGTGAAAGCCATTTCAATGAGGAGTTTGCAATCGCCTATCTCACTCAACTAGCGCTTATCTACACACCTAGATTAGGGGTAACAGGATGGGGAAAATACTTTATTTGGCTAATTTGAATAGCTTCATGAAATTAATAAGGCAGGTTAAAAGTAAGGGCGGGGCAAACAAAAAAGGGCAGTGACTAACCTTGCCCTTTGCTTGAATAAATTATCTCTTACCCGTGGTTAGTTCGTTTACTTCGCCGGCATAACATAAACCTCGCGAACGCAGGCTGACTCTTCTGCGTTTAGGGCAAACAATACCGATTTTGCGATATCCGCTGGCTGAAGCTTATCTTCCTTAGGTTCATCGAAAAATGGCGTATTCACCATACCAGGGCAGATAGTTGTACAGCGGCCTCCCCACTCGCGCATTTCTTCTGCGAGGTTCTGACCGAAACCATAAGCAAACCACTTACTTGCCCCATATACAGAGCCTTTGAGAGCTATTCGACCGGCGACCGAAGACGTAATAATGAAGTGGCCTTGCGTATCGCGCAGGTACGGCAATCCAGCTTTTGCAGTATAAAGCAGTCCATTTACGTTTGCGCCCAGCATGCCATCCCAGTCATCAACGTCCCCCTTTTCAATGCCGGCGGCTTTCGCGCCACGCCCGGCATTGGCGAAAATGCCGTCAATGCGACCGAAATGTTTGCTCACCTTTTTAAATGCCGTATCGACATCTTTAAAGTCACTAACGTCAGCTTTTACAGCGAACGCAACATCATTGCCAAGCTCTTCAACTAAGGCACGCAGTTTGTCCTCACTTCTTGCTAGAAGGGCAACGTTAAAACCGTTATTTACCAGTTGCTTTGCCGTTTCTTTGCCAATGCCGCTGGAAGCTCCCGTTATCGCGATAACCTTTTTATTTGTAGCTGCGGTGGACATACACTTCCTCCTTTTTATTGGGCAACCATTTCACTAATTTTGTCTACGAAAGCTGGGATATCATCTGGGTTTCTACTGGTCACCAGTTTTGCATGGGTCGCCACTTCCTCATCAACCCACGTCGCACCAGCATTTTTCAGATCTGTTTGAATACTAGGAAAAGAAGTGAGTGTTGCGCCTTTCGCTAACCCAGACTCCACCAGCAACCATGGACCATGACAGATAGCACCTATAGCTTTAATACTTGCCGCGCTGTTTGCACTTTTGATGAAGGCAACAGCATCTTCGTTGGTACGCAGCACATCGGGATTGATTTGACCGCCAGGTAGCACAAGGGCATCGTAATCTTGAGGGTTTACAGACGTAACTTGTTTATCAACGTTAATTTCTTTTCCCCAGTTGTCTTCGTCCCATGCTTTAATGGTCGTCTGATCATCAATAGATAGCACATCAACTTCAGCACCTTGCTCAATAAACTTGTCTCTTGGTTGAATCAACTCGCTTTGCTCAAAACCATTGGTTGCCAAAATAGCGATTTTTTTGCCTTTAAGGTTTTGGGTGTTGCTCATAGTGTTCTCTCCTTCTGAAAAACGAAATGTAAAGCTAGTAAAAGCAGGGGTCGCCACACGACAGGAATAACTGTCCGCCTACCACCATTAGCAAATCACATCAGGTGAACGCGTTAGTTTGTGCAT
>NZ_JAFLMX010000055.1:0-2160 GCF_017849675.1 Alteromonas sp. AO-Serp | reverse complement strand
AGATGTGTATAAGTGAGAGGGCGTCTAACGTGAACTACGGTGCAGGTGACGTATATTCATATGAGCACGATATGTACTTCGGTTTCTCAGGTGAGTCTGACGGTATTGCCTATGACTTTGGCTACCTTTACTACAACTACGATGACGAAGCGAACTTCGACTTTGCAGAAGTTTATGGGTCTGTAGGTATGGGCGGGTTAAGCCTTACTGTATACCTTTTAGCGCACACTGAAGCTGACGAAGGCGAAGACCAGGACTTTGGTTTTGCTCAAGCGTCTTATACGTCTCTTGGTTACACTACAGAAATCCTGAATGGCACTGAGCTTGGTTTCCATGTGGGTTATCACGAGGGTGACTTCGCTGAAGCGTTTAATGGCGTTGAAGGTTATATGGACTATGGTATTTCAATAGCAAAAGACGGCTTTAGCTTCGCCATCACCGGTACCGACCTTGACGACATGGGCGGTGACGACGAGTTTGATAACGACGCCGTTAAATTTACCGTAGCGTATTCAGTAGACTTCGAGCTATAAACTACTTTGTAGCGGCCATTGGATGGCCTTTATCAAAACGTTGAGTACTAAAAGCCTAATGTGTTTCCGTTAGGCTTTTCATTTTTTAAAAGCAACGCATTTTTAACTTGTTCGTAACCTGCTTTTGATTATAATGAGATTAATTTTTAAACGAGTGTAAGGAGTATTCAGGATGAAGGTTCTTCCATTTTTTGCGATTTGTGGAGCGGTAGCGCTTGTTAGCGTTGCGGTCACAAGTACGCCAAATTCACACTCGTCAGTATGCGAATTCCAACCCGTTACGGAGTTCAACCCCAAGTTGCCCGCAAGCCATATTCAAAACCAATGTGCCCGTCATCAAGAGGGTGTTGAGGAAGTCAGTTGGCTGTCATGGATAGCGGGGAAATCATCATCTTTCCAATTCCACTTTTTAGACCTACTTGAGTTGATGCACAGCGACGAAGGTAATCGAGATTTCACCTCACCTGCTAACGACACTTAGGGGAAAATTATGCAGTCTGGTACTGGTTTTTGGTCAGTTCTAGGTAGTGTAGTTGCTAGTCTATTTGGTGTTCAGAGCCATAAAAACTACGAACGTGACTTTACTAAAGGCACTTTTATAAGCTTCGCCGTCATTGGTGTAATCTTGGTTGTGCTGTTTGTTGTTACGCTTTTTATGTTCGTTAAATGGTATACGGGCTATAGCGCATAGCAATTGCGTTAATACACAGTAAAATCGTATGCGGGTAAGGCGGTCGATGCGCTACCTATAAGACGTTTTTTAGGCACCACACACTAAACTGAAGGGCGGTGAAACGTCTTCTTTTTTCGAGTCTTTCGCTTTGGTGCGACGTTAGCTGGAGGGAAATAAGCCAAAATTTCATCCACAGGCTGTCGCTTTGCACCGTTTTGACTTATCGAACGCTTAACTGACAGCATACTGAAATCTGCCCCGTGATAAAGCGACCGAGTTAGCGGTAAATCGTGATTTGAGATGAGTACGGGTATGCCTCGCTTTTTTGACGCGCGGGTGGCGAGCTCAGCCAGCTTCTCTTGAGATTCTTGTCCGAAGCTTCGCGCCGCATAGCTGGTAAACGCTGCAGTCTTGCTGATAGGAGCATACGGTGGGTCACAATAAATAACGTTGCCACGCCTAGCTCTAGAAAAAACCTTTTCAAAAGGAAGACAAGTAAACGTCGCTTTTTGCGACTTTTCCGAAAACACAAACATCTCGTCTTCTGGAAAGTAAGGCTTTTTATAGCGGCCAAAAGGTACGTTAAAACGCCCTTGAAGGCTGTAGCGGCATAAACCGTTGTACCCATGTCGGTTTAAATAAAGAAAAAGAATCGCTCGGTAGTATTCATCTTGCGTTGCGTTGAACTCTTCGCGCAAGTCATAGTACATCTTTTCTTCATTGCGACTCCCATCAAAAAATGCGCGCGCGTCGTTAATCAGAGCGTCTGGTTGTGCTTTTAAGAAGTTATATAAGTTGATGAGATCAGGATTGATGTCATTAAGCAGGTAGCGTTTGTATTGCGTATTCAGAAATACAGATCCGGCTCCAACAAACGGTTCAATGAGTTTATTGGCTTGCGGAAATCTGGCCTGAATATGCTCAACCAAGCTGTATTTGCCACCGGCCCATTTT
>NZ_JAFLMX010000020.1:0-16168 GCF_017849675.1 Alteromonas sp. AO-Serp | reverse complement strand
TTAGGGATAGGGTTGTTTGCTTACCGACAATCTACCAGTGATATTTCTGGTTATATTTTGGGAGGGCGACAAGTTAGCCCTCAAGTAACCGCACTGTCTGCGGGTGCGTCTGACATGTCTGGCTGGATGCTAATGGGCTTACCAGGTGCAATGTACTTAACTGGTTTCGATGCGGTTTATATTGCAATAGGGTTGGTTGCAGGTGCGTTGGCCAATTATTTACTAGTAGCACCAAAACTTCGCGTTTATACCGAAGTAGCGAACGACTCGCTGACTGTGCCTGAGTTTTTCGCCAAGCGTTTTAATACGCCTAACTCAAGCTTACGCATTGTTTCAGCGGTGATTATCGTACTGTTTTTCACGCTATACACCTCTGCCGGGTTAGTTGCAGGTGGTAAGTTGTTTGAAAGCGCGTTTTCGGTCGATTATCAGTTAGGCCTATTTATTACGCTGGGTGTAGTGGTGTCTTATACACTACTTGGTGGTTTCTTGGCAGTAAGTCTTACGGACTTTGTGCAAGGGTGCATTATGTTCGTGGCGCTTGTACTGGTTCCAATCGTCGCGTTTACCGAGTTCGATAGCGTGTCGCAAATGACAAGCGCCGCTTATCAATCTGTACCCAGTTTTTCTGAATCGTTAGAAACGCTAACGATTGTTGGGTTGTTATCGAGTTTAGGTTGGGGCTTAGGTTACTTTGGACAGCCGCACATTATTGTTCGCTTTATGGCAATTCGTTCTGTTAATGCCATTGGCACAGCGCGAAATATTGGTATGTCGTGGATGTTAGTGACCATCATTGGTGCACTGGCAACAGGATTCGTAGGCATTGCTTATGCCAATCAGTTTGGTCTTGCTGTCGACGACCCTGAGACGATATTTATTATTTTCTCACAATTGCTGTTCCACCCACTTATCAGTGGATTTTTAATGGCCGCTATTTTAGCCGCTATTATGAGTACAATTTCGTCGCAACTGCTGGTTAGCGCAAGTTCGTTAACCGAAGACATTTACCGCGTAATGGTAAATAAAAAGTCTTCAACCAAGGCGCTGACTGAAAAGCAAACGGTAACAATTGGCCGATATGGTGTAGCAGGTGTAGCCGTGGTTGCATTGTTATTAGCCATGGATGCGTCGAACACAATTTTATCTTTAGTAAGTAATGCTTGGGCAGGTTTTGGTGCAGCATTTGGTCCGTTAGTACTGTTTTGTCTGTATAAAAAGGACCTAACAGCGAAAGCGGCAATGGCGGGCATGATTAGCGGTGCGGTAACCGTACTGTTCTGGATTTACGCGCCCGTTTTAGCTGACGGTAAAACGTTAAGCAGCGTTATTTATGAAATTATTCCAGGGTTTGCGGTAAGTACGTTAACGCTTTATGTGGTAAGTCGCTTTAGCGAAAACCCATCGTCAAACGTACAAGCAACATTCGCGCAAGCCAGTGAAGAATTAGCAAATCAACAATCTTAAGGTTAAAAAGTTTATTATGAGTCATCCAAATTGGAAACGCGTAGTCATCAAAGTGGGTAGTGCATTGATATCGCCCAACCAACAAGGTTGTAGCAGTCATTACCTTTTGAGCATTGCGCAATTTATCGTGCGATGCAGAGCCAACGGTACACAAGTTGTACTCGTGTCTTCTGGTTCTGTCGCAGCAGGCGCGCACCTGTTTCCAGAGCAAGAAAAGTCAGATATTGCAGTTAAAAAAGCAATGGCAGCAGCGGGTCAAACCGAAATGATTGCCACGTGGGACAGACTGTTTGATTTTCCGTCTGCTCAGATGCTTTTAACGCATGCTGATTTGCGAGACAGAGAGCGTTACGTAAGTATCCGTGAAACGATATTCAGTTTATTGGATAACAATATCCTGCCTATCGTTAACGAAAACGACACCGTTACCACCGACAAATTGAAAGTGGGTGATAACGATAATTTATCGGCCATGGTGGCGTCGGCAGCTGAAGCAGATGCACTTATCATCTGTTCAGACATTGATGGGTTGTACGATAAAAACCCGCATGAACACGACGACGCACAATTGCTTAAATCAGTTAATACCATTGATCAAAGCATTTATGACATGGCTGGCGGTGCGGTAAAAGGCGGTGTAGGCACCGGTGGTATGCGCACTAAAATTGAAGCGGCCGAAAAAGCCGTTTCGCATGGTATAGATACATATATTATTAACGGCTTTACTGAACTGTCGTTTAATATGCTGCTAGCAGGTGAAAACCCAGGCACGCATTTCAAACCTCACGCCAAGCCAATGCAAGAGAATGTGCATTGGATGCGCCATACGTCAAACGCGCAGGGTGAGGTGATAGTAGAAGGGGACTTTGACGCCTCTTTAGCTGGCGACGCAGAGCAACTGACAAGTAGCGAAATTATTGACGTGAAAGGTGAGTTCTCGGTAGGCGACACCATTCTAGTACGTAAAGAAGACGGTACTAAACTGGTAAAAGCCAAGTCGAATTACAGTAGCTGTTTATTGAATTTCATTGCGAATCAGGAAAACGAAGAATTCGCCCATGAGTTTGAGGAAAAGACTGGGCCAATTATTTCTGATCAGCACATAGCAAATCTGGAGAAAGAATGAGCATTATTACAGAGTTAGCACAACAGGCAAAAAAAGCTGCACGTACACTGGCTATTTTAAGTGAAAGCCAGAAAAACGCGGTGTTAACTGATATGGCCGCGGCAATTCGTGCAAACAAAAGTAAAATTATTGAAGTAAACGAAAAGGAAGTCGCGCGCGCCAAAGAGAATAACTTAGACGCAGCGATGGTTGACCGCTTAATCCTAAACGATGAGCGTATTGAAGCCATGGCTGAAGGCATCGAAGTTATTGTTGAACTTGACGATCCTGTGGGTAAAGAGCGCGTTATCGGTACACGTCCAAACGGTATTGAGATTAAGAAAATGCGTATACCGCTTGGTGTTGTGTGCATGATATATGAAGCACGACCTAATGTTACTGCCGACGCAGGCGCGCTGTGCTTTAAATCGGGTAACGCAGTGATATTACGTGGTGGTAAAGAAGCACTAGATACGAGTTTAGCCATTGCTGAGCTTATGCAAGACGTGCTGGAGAAGCACAATTTACCAAAAGCGCTGGTAACGGTAGTTCCGAACCCAGATCGTGCATTAATGCAAGAGCTAATGGAGCAGCGTGATTACATTGACGTAATTATTCCACGTGGTGGTGAAGGTCTAATCAACTACGTGACTGACAACGCTAAAGTGCCGGTAATTCAGCATTTTAAAGGTGTGTGTCACCTTTACGTAGACAAAGATGCTGATCTAGATAAAGCCATGGCGCTACTTCTAAATGGTAAAACACAGCGTACTGGCGTATGTAATGCCTTAGAAGGCTTAGTTGTACACCAAGCCGTTGCGGGTGATTTTCTGCCTAAAGTGGCCGATGCATTCAAAGAAAAGGGTGTTAAGGTTCACGTAAACGACAAAGGTAGCCAGTACTTTGATGGTGCTGACGTTATTTCTGAAGACGCGTACGGTGAAGAGTATCTTGGCCTTGAAATCGCTATCCGTGTAGTTGACGATTTCGAAGCAGCGGTTGACCACATTGCGCAATTTGGTAGTAACCACACTGAAGTAATTTGCACGGAAGATGCTGAAAAAAGCAAGTTATTCCAACGCGCAGTTGATGCAAGTGTAGTAATGGTTAATGCCTCTTCACGTTTTTCTGATGGTAGCCAGCTTGGCTTAGGTGCAGAAATTGGTATCGCAACCACTAAGCTACATGCTTATGGCCCAATGGGCTTGGAGTCGTTGACTTCAGAGAAATATTTAGTGAATGGCGAAGGCCAAATTCGCGATTAATAGAAAGATGTTTTAACTGGTCGGCATTGTGCCACGAGTTTACATGCTTCATAATTAAAAGCGCTGACATTCGTCGGCGCTTTTTTTCGCCTATTCAAATATTTACCCTCGGAGTACAGACGGAGCTTACATGGAGATTGTGATAGACCCCGCGCAGTTATGGCATCAATTTATAAGTTTTGCCAATGATTATAAACTGCTGACATCTCTAGTACTTTTAATTGTACTGCTCTTTCTTAAAAAGGGTGTGTTGCGCCTTATCAGGCGCATTAGTTCTCATCGTGGCGAAGACCGCCGAAACCAAATCAATATCCTAGAGCAGCTGGGTAATGCCTTTATCATTATTGTGTTAATGATGGTGTGGAGCTCTGAAATCCAAACACTGGCAATCTCCATTGCTGCCTTTATGGTGGCCATTGTGTTGGCAACCCGCGAGTTTATTCAGTGCTTTATGGGGTTCATTTACTACTTGGGCGCTCGGCCATTCAGGGTAGGCGACTGGATCCAAATGAACAACATCATTGGTGAAGTGGTAGAAATGGACTGGGCAAAGACAGCGCTTTTAGAAGTAGACCCTGAAAGCTTTAACTACACGGGTAAACACGTGTACGTGCCTAATAGTCAGCTTGTAACTCAAACTGTGCGTAACCTTAACTTCATGCGTCGCTACCGTTTGCATTCATTTGAAATAGTGAACGAGCCTTCTGTTAACGCCTATAGTTTGCTTCCAGCGTTTCATGCCAGGGCACAGGCACATTGTGAATATTTCCGCGATGTAGCAGAGCGCTACAAAGGCCTAATTGAACGTCATTTAGAGCAAGAATTTATTCGCATCGACCCAGAGGTTGAGATTAAAACCAATGAACTTGCCAAAGTGGTGGTAAAGGTAAGCTTGTTTTGCCCTACAGCCGAAGCTCACGAGTTAGAGCACAAAATGTGCTCAGATTGGTTAAGTCTGTGGTTCAAAGCGCAAAAAGAAGAGCAGCGCCAGCTTCATGCACAGCACAGCGATTCCTCTTCGGTGCAAAACCAAGCTAAAGCAATGCCCGACGCACAGACAACTACTAGCGGTACGCTATAGCGTCTATTCTAAGCACGTCCATTCTCTGTGGCTGGTGAAGTGGCCTTGTAAAAAGGCCATTTGGTCAGCCAAAATCCGCCTGTTCATTAAATAAAAACGCTCGTACACATTTGGCCTAAACGGAACCGCGAGTAGGGGCATGTTGGCTTCTTCTGGTGTTTTAGCACCTTTCGCGTGATTACACCGCTGGCAAGCCGTGGCAACGTTCGTCCAACTGTCTTTTCCGCCGCGAGAGCGGGGGATAATGTGGTCTCGGGTAAGCTGCTTTGGCGTAAACTTATTGCCGCAGTACATACACAGGTAGCTATCGCGCCTAAACAAATAGCGATTAGTAAGGGCAACTTTGCCAGATAAATCTGTTACCTTGCCGTCGCACGCGATAATACTAGACAGGGTAAGCTGACTTTGGAGTCCTTCGTGATTCCAGCCTCCCTTTAACGTAATAGCATCACTACCTAGCTCAAATAGCACCTTATCTTGACTGTAAAGCTTTGCGGCTTGTTCAACATCTATCCACTCTTGTGGCATGCCTGCTTTATTAAGTCGAAGTACCAACATGGTTATCTCCTTTAGCACACTAATATTAGACGTTCTTGTTGTGGTTAATCACTTCTGCGCATTGGTCGCACGTGATGTTTATTTAAGTTCTTACTTTGTTCGCTTTTTGTTCTAGCATACGCTGTTTTGTGTCAGTATGATGAAAATATAGTCAATAATTGAAATTTCACAGATATTTCATATAGTCATGGTGCTATAGGTGGTAGCGGTTAATGACCAAATAACACGACAAATTCCGCGCGGGGCTGCATTTGACCATGGTATTAACGCTACTTCATGGCTATACTATGCGCCGCGTTTAAAAGCGATAAAATAAAGATTGAAATTAAAGGACAAATAGTGACTCCTATTACTAAATCATTTCAGTATGGACAGCATACTGTAACTCTAGAGACGGGTGTAATTGCTCGTCAGGCAACAGCTGCGGTTCTTGCGAGCATGGACGATACGTCTGTACTGGTAACAGTAGTTGGTAAAAAAGAAGCCAAAGCAGATCAAGACTTCTTCCCACTTACTGTTAACTACCAAGAAAAAGCGTACGCTGCGGGTAAAATCCCAGGTGGTTTCTTCAAGCGTGAAGGTCGTCCATCTGAAGGTGAAACACTGATTGCACGTCTTATCGACCGTCCAATCCGCCCATTATTCCCAGAAGGTTTCAAAAACGAAGTACAAGTTGTTGTTACTGTAATGTCTGCTAACCCAGATATCCCTACAGACATCATCTCTATGATTGGTACTTCAGCAGCCCTTGCTATCTCTGGTATTCCTTTCAACGGCCCAATCGGTGCGGCTCGTGTTGGTTTTAGCAACGGTGAATACATTCTAAATACACGCGCAGAAGAGCAAGCTGAAAGCGAGCTTGACCTTGTTGTTGCGGGTACTGAAGGCGCAGTACTTATGGTTGAATCAGAAGCAAGCGTGCTTTCTGAAGACACTATGCTAGGTGCGGTTATGTTCGGTCACGAGCAAATGCAAACTGTAG
This sequence comes from Alteromonas sp. AO-Serp, assembly GCF_017849675.1. Lineage (NCBI taxonomy): Bacteria > Pseudomonadati > Pseudomonadota > Gammaproteobacteria > Alteromonadales > Alteromonadaceae > Alteromonas > Alteromonas sp. AO-Serp. The sequence continues at coordinate 9,710 of NZ_JAFLMX010000020.1, read as the reverse complement.
TTAACGCAGTTAACGAATTTGCTGCTGAAGTTGGCACTGAGAAGTGGGACTGGGCACCAGAAGCAGAAAACACTGCACTTAAAGACAAAGTTAAAGCACTAGCTGAAGCAGAAATGACTGCGGCTTACCAGATTTCTGACAAGTTAGAGCGTAAAGACGCAGTAACTGCAGCAACTGAAAAAGCACTAGAAGCTATCCTTGCTGAAGACGAAGAACAAGACAAGAAAGAAGTACTAGACCTTCTTCACGACCTTGAGTCTGACGTTGTACGTTCACGCATTCTATCTGGCGCGCCACGTATCGATGGTCGTGACCCAGCAATGATCCGTGCACTTGACGTAGCGACAGGTATTCTTCCTCGTACTCACGGTTCTGCACTTTTTACTCGTGGTGAAACGCAGGCACTTGTAGCTGCTACGCTTGGTACAGAGCGTGACGCACAGATGATTGACGAGCTTCAAGGTAAGCGCGACAGCCGTTTCATGCTTCACTACAACTTCCCTCCATACTGTGTTGGTGAAACAGGTATGATTGGTTCGCCTAAGCGTCGTGAAATTGGTCACGGTCGTCTAGCGAAGCGTGGTATTCAAGCAGTAATGCCAAGTGAAGAAGAATTCCCGTACGTAGTACGTGTGGTTTCTGAAATCACAGAATCAAACGGTTCATCATCAATGGCGTCGGTATGTGGTACTTCACTAGCGCTTATGGATGCAGGTGTTCCAATTAAAGCGTCTGTTGCGGGTATCGCAATGGGCCTAGTTAAGAGTGACGACAACTTTGTTGTACTTTCAGACATTCTTGGTGACGAAGATCACCTTGGCGACATGGACTTTAAAGTAGCGGGTACTACCGAAGGTATTACTGCACTTCAAATGGACATTAAGATTGAAGGTATTACTAAAGAAATTATGCAAATCGCGCTTAAACAAGCAAAAGAAGCACGTTTGCACATTCTTAACGTAATGGACGAAGCAATTGGCGGTCACCGTGAAGAGCTAAGTGAATTTGCTCCACGCATTTACACAATGAAGATTGACCAAGACAAGATTCGTGACGTTATCGGTAAAGGCGGCGCAATGATCCGTCAAATTACTGAAGAGTCTGACACTAACATCGAGATTGAAGACGACGGTACTATCAAAATTTTCGCGACAGAGCGTGCGAAAGCAGACATCGCTATTAGCAAGATTGAGCAAGTAACGGCTGAAATTGAAGTTGGTAAGACTTACAACGGTAAGATTACACGTATTGTAGACTTCGGTGCGTTTGTAGAAGTACTTCCTGGTAAAGAAGGTCTTGTTCACATTTCACAAATCGCTCACGAGCGTGTGAACAAAGTAACTGACTACCTAGAAGAAGGCCAAATGGTTGACGTTAAGGTTATGGAAATCGATCGCCAAAACCGTGTACGCCTAAGCATTAAAGAGCTTCTAGAAAAGCCTGCGCCTAAGTCTGACGACGCAGAGTAATGCCGATTAGGTTTTAAACCTAGTTAGCTGTATATAAGTAAAAAGGGAGCTTGGCTCCCTTTTTTCGTTTTAGGTTATAAAAGAGATAGCGGGTTGGGTTTCATCCGTTAACCCACACATTCAAACCATAACGAAAAACGCTTTTTTAGAGGTATTAGATAATGGATAAGCAAACGCAAACCGAAGTAGAAGCAGCAGTATTTCGCCGCTTAGTAGAACACCTAGACGCGAATAAAGACGTTCAGAACATTGACCTGATGATTTTGGCCGATTTCTGCCGTAACTGCTTAGCAAAATGGTATTCGGCCGCTGCAAGCGAGCAGGGCGCTGATATCGGCTACGAAGCCGCACGCGAAGTGGTATACAAAATGCCGTATTCAGAGTGGAAAGAGAAACACCAGCTTCCAGCTACTGACGAGCAGTTGGAGAAGTTGGCTGCTAGGCAGGGGAAGTAGTTTTCAGTTAGGACGAAACTTGTTTTAGTGTATTGAAAGCCAGCTTATGCTGGCTTTTTTTGTTTATTTGGCGGGAATGCAGTATTAGCTTTTGTGTGCTGATTGGTGTATTTGATATGTGGGTAATAAGCGGCAGTGCGGTTTTTCTTTATTTTTCTGTTGGTTATGGTTTAGAGTAGTGAGAAGTAAAAAGGAGAAGTGCCCCTGAGTGGTATGGATTAGCATGACGGTTTGGGGACGAGTAAATTGTTAGGCATCACAAGAGTCTGAGGACATATGCAGGTATCTAGAAGAACTAAGTTTTCATTAAGTCAGCTTTTGGGAGTAATAGAAAAGCCAACGGTCTATGTGATTTTAGATAAGTTTGGTTTGGACCCTCAAATGGCTTCTTCGCCTGCCGGAATTAGCAATGAAGTTACGGTTGCATCAGAAGATACTCTGACCGAGATGCTTATCGAAATTATTCAAACCAATAAAACACTGCGGAACCAAACATCTCCGAAGTACAAATTTGACGATCAGTACTCAATCCTTAAGCAATCTCTATTGCTAGATGGTTACAAGATTGAAAATGATGCCATTGAATCGCTGGACCCAAATTTCAAAGGACACGAGCTGGTAGAGGATGCTCTGCTGAAAGAGCTTGATAACTCTTCTCTACAAAATAGAAATAATGTGAAGCGATCTATCAATGCTTCTGCTGATGACTTTGTAAAAGCCCAGCCTGATTACAACGGAAGCTTAACGAATATTCGTATTGCGCTTGAAACACTGGTTAGGGAAATTGCATGCTCAAAAGGGTTTAGCCCTACAGGCAGTGGAAATACATGGGGCCCGTCACTTGCATATCTAAAATCTGTTAGTTTCATAGATCAAAATGAAGAAAAAGCTCTTGCGGCTGTATTTACCTTTGTTAGCAATGGGGCACATATTCCGCTTGGTTTTAGTCATGAAGAGTTCGTTCGTTTGGGGCGTAATATGTGTTCATCAATGTGTTACTTTGTAGTTAAAAAATACAATGCATAAAAAATGATAAGCGGTTCTTAGGGTCCGCTTAATTTAAATGTTAGGCTTCTTGGAGGTAGCTTTTGAAAGAAGTTGTAGAATCAACATTTTTTAACGATGAGTATTTAGCGAGCATAGCTGTATGTTTGTTGAAAGAGATTAAATCAGCCCGAGAAGGTCAAAGGTTTCAGAAGATCATTCCCTCAATGGCTTTTTCTTGCTTCGCATTAGAATCTAAACTCAATTCTTGTGGAAAAACCATTTTTAAAGGGACCGAATTGAAAAGGTTTATGAATAGCCAGCTACAGGGAAAAACTGATTGGTTATTTTCTCGAATCGAAGCAGATACATCAAATCCAGACGTTGCCAAAAATCGTGAAACGATTACTGAAATGATTTCTTTTCGTAACGCAGTCACGCACTCTAAACCAATAGATTTTAAAGAAGAAAGAGAATTAATAGGTATAGAGAAAATTAACCCTAAATTTTTAATCCCTAAACGTAGTGATACGGATTTCATGGCAACTTATTCCGTAGAAAAAGCTAATGAGTTCTATGATGCGTTAACAAATTTTAAGCTGATATGGCTACACTATTCAGGTATCTACTTCGAGAAAAACGGAATTGAACCAGATTATCATATTCCTCGAGCTAGGATCGTTCCGAAATAAGCATAACAAACCAAGTCAGCGGGACACTAACACGTAGGCTCCCGTCACTTCGTTCCGTATTTTATCCTACGTGTTATTGCCCCTGCTTGGGGCGTTGGTATGACTCCCTTTGTCAACCCTGAACGAATGCTTCCCTGACACTCTTTCAGCCCATAATTAGTATTCTTTATTACTCAAAATAAATGAGCTAACGCACCGGATGAGGCAGTAATGTCGTCGGTTATTATGCTGGTATTCGTAGGTTACTTATTCAATAAATAAGCAGAGCTGACCTTACATGTTCCGCCGTAGCACCTTCTCATCAGTCTAGGCTCGTGGTTCAACAACCGTTAGATTGCTGCCATCATAACGCTCTCGTAGGTTGTGCCACATCCCGCGGCCTGATCCAAATGCGTTAGCTCAAACTCGTTTTTCATGCAGGCACTCGGCTTAGTCTTAATTTTGGGTTTACCGGCGTGAGTACCACTTCCTTTGCAATAGCCCAGATGTATGCCGCCATTTCTCTGGCTATCGCGGTAATGATTAAATTGAGTGTTTACCCTTTTTACTCATGCGCTGGTAGCGTTTGCACAAGCGAAGCTGTGCTTTCCAAGCGATATCGACGATGTCTTTAGGTAAGCCTTCCTGCCTTAACTGTAATTCAGTAGAGATGTTAGCCGGATAACGGTAGCTGTGCGCCCCCTCTATCAGTAAACGCCTTGCTCGGCCATTTCCTGCTTTTGTAATGGCTCCTAAGTGTCGCTTTCCACCTGATGATTGTTCACTGGGAACTAAGCCCAGATAAGCCATGAGCTTTCTTGGATGGTCGAAGCGGTTTAAATCGCCAAGTTCTGCTACCACGCCAACAGCAACGAGCAATCGAACGCCTCGCATCGCCTGAACGGCTTTCACTACCGGATAATAGCGCCATTGGTGCACATGGTGGGTTAACTCATTGTCGAGCCTTTCCAGTCGCCGGATACGCTCTTCTATGGTTTGCAATTGTTCTTGTAAGACAATTTGCTGGGCCGGGTGAGGCAATATCAATTCCGTGAGCCAGCGAAGGTGTTTCTTCGACCAGTTGGCGGTGCCTTCATAGCGTATATTATTTCGCAAGAGTAATGCTTTAAGCTGGTACTTGGCTTCTTTTAAATCCTTCATTGCTGCTTCTCGAGCTCGAGATAAATCCCGCACAGCTTCATCTTCCGGCTCGGGCACGTAGATGGGTGTAAGGTCTTCAGACTTTAGTGACCTAACGAGCTTAAGCGCATCTCGACGGTCGGTTTTAACTCGCTCCCCTGGCTTTCTCGGGATAAGAGACGGTGCCACAACATAGCAACAATGCCCCAAGCTTGTTATCAGACGATAAATCCAATAACCACAAGGGCCAGCCTCATAAACAACGTGAATTGTTGCACCAGGATACTTCGATTCAAATTGACGAATAAGCTTTTTGACACTGACCTTTGACGAGGGAATACGCCCATAATGAACGGGCGTCGCTCCACGTTGCTCTTCACAATAAGCTACTTCGTGAAACTCCTTATGCGTATCCAATCCTATAAAAATCATGCTATGTTTGTTCATGCTAGCCTCCAAATTGATTTAGTATTGAACAAACTAATTATGGCTCTGGCTGAAAAGTTAACCCACGAAAATGCGGGGGCTAGCACTTTTACAGGGAGTCATTGTGTCTAGGTGAAATAAATATGGATCATTGCCAAGCGCATAAGTCAGTTACTCGTGAAGTCAAAGAATTTTTAATGAACGTAGGCGGTGTTGGAGAAGAATCTATAACAGACTTTTTGTTATGGAAGTGGGCTTCAATAAACAAGAAATTTAAATCAATCAATGTTTCATCTTTTACAAAACAGGAAGAAAATAAAGTTACTGGCGCTGACTTTGAAATGGAAATTTGGCTCGTTGGTCGAAATATAAGTTATCCATTGGTTTTTCAAGCGAAAAAGTTCGTCAAACCTTACGATGCCTATGTTAATAAGCTTAACTACCCGCAAAATACAAAGAATCAAATGAACACCTTGCTAACATATGCAAGCTCAAGCTCAAGCTCTAAACTCCCCTTTTACATGTTCTATAGTCTTCCAGACGAAAAAACAAAAGCAATGTGCCTTCATAATGATGTTGAAGATTGCGGCGTATTTATGGCTCATGCAAAAAAGGTCGAAGAGTTTGCCGATGGTAAGCACGGAAAAAAGTTTCTAAGAATGACCTACTGAGTGTAAGTAACCCATTTCACTGTATTTTCTGCTGCCCAATAGCATTCAGAGGTTACTTTGAAGAGTACTTCCCTTCCATAGATAGTGAAGCAAAGGAACAACGTTTACCTGAATATGTTCACTACCTTCTTAATACCCACGAGTTGGAAGTAGATAAAGGACAGCTTGGGGAGTACATTAAAGAATACAACTTGGGTATATTTAGGCATGTAGCAGTTTATGACATGCGAGAATTTGATAAATCACCTAACAAGGCATTGCAGCGGACAGGCCGCTGAACGCGGCGTTAGGCTTTTTTCAGAATGTGGCGTTTCATCAAAATGTAAAGGAACTAGATGAAGAATGTATTTAAAGGTTTTCATAACGTAAACCAAGAAAAATTAGAAGAACTATGGAAAGATGAACAAACTCTTTTCGCTTTTGACGCTAATGTTCTTTTAAACTTATATGGTTATGCGATGCAAACTAGAAACGACTTTTTTAATATTCTTGAGTCGATTAAAGATAATTTATGGATACCATATCATGCAGGATTGGAATATCAGAGGCGCCGGTTAACAGTTATTAAAAATGAAAAAAGCATTTTCAATGATATCGAAAATAACCTAGAAAAAATTCAAAATGTTTTTAAAGGTGATTTTGAACAATTAGCGCTTAAAAGACGTTTTCCAAAGCTTTTTGAGAATACAGAAAAACTTGAAAAAGAGATTAACAAGAGTATTGGGAATTACAAAAAATCAGTCTTGCATTGGAACAGTAATCAACCTTGTGTTCGCTCCCACGATGCAATTCGAGATCAAATAAACGAACTATTTGATGGTAAAGTTGGAAGTAAACCTGAAAACCAGAATTGGCTTGATGACCTTTATAAAGAGGGAGCTGTTCGTTTCAAAAATCAAATTCCTCCAGGCTTTAAGGACTCTGGAAAATCAAAAAAGGAAGAAGATAAGAGCTTTCACTACGATGGTTTAAATTATGAAAGGCAATACGGGGATCTAATTCTTTGGAAGCAATTAATAGCTAAGGCAAATGACGAAAATATAAAAAATGTCGTTTTTGTTACTGACGATGCCAAAGAAGATTGGTGGTATAAAATTAACTCCAATGGAAAAAAAGTTGTCGGGCCTTTAGCTGAGCTTCAAGCTGAAATTTATTCCGAATCAAATATAGATGCCTTCCATATGTACAGTACATCAATGTTTATGGCTGATGGAGAATCTTATAAAGCGGTCAAAGTTGAAGAAAGTTCAATAATTGATGCGCAAACTTCTCACATCTCATCAATACATGAATCTAAAATTAACAACTTGATAAAACTCTCTGAAAAACAAAATAAAAGATACAGAGAGATTATTGATTCAGAAATACTTAACTCAGACAAGTATAGAAACGCATTTGAAAACAGCAAACTAGCGATTGATATAGAGCGGTTCAATGCTCTTAATAAACCAAATGAAGAATTAGCTAAACAGCTAGAAAGATATGAGTTATTAACTAAGCAATCGAATTTAGAAAAGTATAAAGATATCTTTGAAAAATATGACGCTTTAACTAAAAATATTAATCTCGATAGCTATAAAAATACCCTAGAAAGGTATGATCTAATAAACCGTCTAAATAAACCTCAAGATGAAGACGACTCTGGTGATAATGAGTAAGAAAAGCTTAGCACTAAAAACACTACTACTAAAAAAGACAGGCATGTTTATAAACTCTCTAATTAAGGATAATTAAATGAATAAATTACTACCACTAATCTCTTTTATGTTTTTACTTGCACTTCCTTCAACGGCTTATGCTAAGGATGAATTGATAGTTATCCAAAAAGAGAGTAGTGATGGTAAACAAAGAGAGGATTATTTCTACTTGATAGGTACTCAATCAAGAGGAAAGCCCGCCAACTTCACCTTGTGGCGAAATCAGTTTGATTTTGATAAAGCTTGGGATGGTAAAGGTAATCCTAAACTTACAATCGAAAATGCTGTTTTAAAAGCCAAGGAATTTTATAAACCTGAAGGCGCACTTCAATTAATCGGACTTGAATTACGGTTAGGTTATTCATTTGATTCTAATGTTTGGTATTATTTAATTAGCCTTGCAAAGGCTAGCGATATAACAGAACGAGGAGTTGAAAGTGATAAAATTTATAGGGTTGTTGTATTAACAAGTGGAGAAGTTCTTCCACCATACACTCCAAAATAAAATACTAAACGAGACAGGCATGTTTATGTAATGTCGTCAGACCACGGCAATTCCGATGGTGGTGGTACCGGAGATATCGGAAGCGACGAGTACTCGCACTATAAAGCTCTGTAATATGTACTAGCTCATCGCTTTACTTTTCTAGCGACATTACGTCGTTATGCCCACCTGTCAGAATCTCTTATAGAAAGGCTATATTCCAGTAATAGCAAAGTCTATTGCACCTATTAGCAATTCACGGGATTGCGCCAAAGAACCGATGCAGTCCTGTAGCACATCTTCGGGTATGGAACTCAGTTGTTGAGTCAGGAATAGGTGTGTCTCCCCTTCGAATTCTATCTCCGGCGTAAGATTTTTCATATAAAGACTATTTGTAGTCTTATTCTTTGTCAGCGGTACAACTAACCTTGTTGCTAATTGGTCAATTACAGAGTTTTGAACATCTACAAGAAAGGGGTAAGCTCTATTTGTTTTTGAGCTTGGGTTTCTGTAAACATCAAACTGTGCCATTAGAAGTTCCTGTACTCATCACCTATACAGCCGTTCTCAGCAACAAACTCGTTGTAGGCAGCTATGGCAGCTTTGTTTTCTTTTTTCCACCTTTCTTCTTCAACACTTTTCAACTTGTCTTTAAGTGCCTGTTCTAAAGTTGCAGACAGGTTAACTTTTAAGTCTCTAGCTTTTTGTAATAAGTCGCTGTTCAAGCTTAAGTTAGTCGCTTTTTTTGGGGCATGAATGTCATATAAATCTTGCATGCTATCACTCCAAACTGTTCTACATATTAACTATACGCATAGGGATGCGCATTGTAAAAAAATAGATTGTTAACAAGCCCAGAATTGTTATGTAGAGATGTATACATATAGTGCCTGTCTTACTTTCTATTAAACTGCAAAGTTAACCAAGTAATCGCATTGCACTTTGTCGGCCCTGAACCCGTTGCTGATGTTGATTCTGCGCGTATTGCTCTAGGTGAATTACTTTGCCGGCGGCGTGCTTAAAGCAGGTTTCAAATTGCGTGGTTAATGTTATCCAATGTTCGTGTTCAATATTGAGACGCTCTAAAATAGGGGGGAGGTTATGTTGAACCTTGCCGCGCTTGTTTGGATGAAGATATCGGCTGGTTACATCTACAAGCTGTAAATAGTCTGGAAGGGTAAAAGGTAAACTGTGTGGCATCTCTTGTCTTGGGTTGCCTGCAAGAGGCATAAGTCTTTTAGGTGTTTTGCCCAGCCTGGCTGCGTTAATACGGTATTTAATACTGGTATGGTCCGATGCCTCAGGAGTTTTGGCCATCTTTGCTCGTACTGGGTTTAAATCAACATAAGCCATACAGGCGGCAAGGGCTGACTCATCTAATAGCGCTTGTGACTTAAACCGTCCTTCCCAAAAATGACCAGTACAGTAGTCCTCTTTATTTGCGGCCCTGGCAATGTATTCATTCAGTGCACGCATAAACCAACTGATATCAAATAGCCTTTTACGCCATACTTCAGCCGTTAACTCAACCGTTTTAATTTGGGTTTCATGTAATTCTTTACGTAAATCTGGTGATAAGTAGCGCTGTGAGATTAATGTGCCTTTGTAAAGTTTATGCCAACGTTGAATCACGTCTTCTGTACTTAGTGCGTCTGCTTTCTCTTTGTTTACGTGTAATACCAGGTGCGTATGATTACTCATTACCGCATAAGC
>NZ_JAFLMX010000239.1:0-37333 GCF_017849675.1 Alteromonas sp. AO-Serp | reverse complement strand
TGATTCGCTGAAAAGTCGTAACGCTTTGGTCCTAAATCGTCCTCAAATCGTATTGCACACTTAGACTGGATAATCATTTTGTCTTTTAATTCGGGTGCTTGTTTAAGCGCTTCACCAAAGACAGTTTCGGCTTTGCCAAATGTATAAATATCAGCATGGTCAAACACGTTAATATCTAAGTCCAACACAGTGTCTATTATGCTTCTTGCTTGGCTTACATCGGCTTTGGTTGCCGGTTCGTCATTCCAACCGCCACCTAAGCCCATGCATCCATAAATTAAGCGGCTTGCGTGTGGAAAGTGTGCATTCATGTCATTTTCTCCCTGTTTGAGAATATCGAGTGGGCAGGGCCTGTATTAGCTCAAGGCTTGTTTTAAAAGCACTGTAATATGGTCCAAGCGATAAGAAAAGTCTGATTAGGCGAGCGTATTTTTACTGTCGACCGTTAGCCTAGCTTGAAGGTTTATGGTGTTGCAGCGCCGATAAAGATCATTTTTGCGATGTAGGCGTGTATGTAAATTAATCAGTGGGCTTTTTAAAAGCTGAGTTCAAGGAAAAGAGGGCATATGTTTAAGCAGTTAGTTTCAATGATTATGGCGGGTATGGTGTGTGTGGGCTTGTCTGGCTGTACTGGCGTACCTGACAAGGTAGTGCCGGTTGAAGGCTTTGAGCTTCCTCGTTATTTAGGGAAGTGGTATGAAATAGCGCGCTTTGACCATAGCTTCGAAGAAGGATTAAGCGAAGTTACGGCAACCTATAGCATGCGCGATGACGGAGGGGTTAAGGTAATTAATCGCGGTTTTTCAGTAGAAGAAAATGCATGGGATGAAGCCGAGGGCAAAGCGTATTTTGTAGAGTCTGAAACGACAGGGCATCTGAAAGTATCGTTCTTTGGCCCATTTTACGCTAGCTATGTAATTATGGAGCTAGATAAAGAAGGTTATCAATATGCTTTGATAACAGGCCCAGATAAAGACTACCTTTGGATTTTAGCGCGAACACCTTCTATTTCAGATGAAGTCCGCACCCGTTTACTAGAAAAAGCGACATCGGCTGGGTACGACGTTAGCAAGCTTATTTGGGTAGAGCACGGCGAAGAGAATTCATAGCCACTTTCGAGCGAGTTGTTCTGCGCGCAAAATGGGAATTGTGCTATTATTGCGCGCATCTTCCCCTCTGTTTGAATAAGTACTAAGAGAGACAAGGCATGCAAACGCTCACCATTACTACGCCAGACGATTGGCACCTTCACTTTCGCGATAACGAAATGCTAGCTGAAACAGTGCCTGCAACCGCACGTTGTTTCCAGCGCGCTATTGTTATGCCAAACCTTGTACCACCGGTGGTTAATGCTGAAATGGCCATGGCGTACAAAGGGCGAATTGAAGATGCGCGACCTAAAGGCAGTAGCTTTGAGCCATTAATGACCTTATTCCTTACTAATCAAACTACACCTCAAGACATTATCGATGCAAAACAAGCGGGCGTAACTGCGTGTAAGCTATATCCTGCAGGGGCCACTACTAATTCAGACGCCGCAGTAAAAGGCATTCAGGCTTTATACCCTGTATTTCAAGCCATGCAAGAGCAAGGTTTGCTATTGTTGATACACGGTGAAGTGACAGAGCATCACATTGATATTTTTGACCGTGAGAAAGTATTTATTGATACCCATTTAGGGCCTATCGTTGACGCATTCCCTAAGCTGAAAGTGGTGTTTGAGCATATTACAACAGCAGATGCCGCAAACTTCGTAGCGGGCGCCAGCGAATTTGTTGGAGCCACCATTACCCCTCAGCACTTATTGTTAAACCGCAACGATTTACTGGTTGGCGGCGTACGCCCTCATAACTATTGCTTGCCAGTGCTAAAACGCAACACGCATCAGAAAGCGTTGCGCGATATGGTGGCAAGCGACAACAAAAAATTCTTCCTAGGTACCGACTCGGCACCTCATGCAAAACATAAAAAAGAAAATGCTTGCGGCTGCGCGGGTTGTTATAGCGCATGGTCTGCAATTGAGCTTTATGCCGAAGTGTTCGAGCAGCTAGGCGTAATAGATAAGCTTGAAGGATTCGCTAGCCATTACGGTGCAGATTTTTATGGTTTACCACGAAATACGACTACAATGACATTAGTGAAAGAGTCGTGGACGGTGCCAGAACAAGTAACCCTAGCTGATGGCACCGATATGGTTCCATTTTATGCGGGGCAAACGTTGCAGTGGAAATTAGAAAAGGCATTTCAAGCGTAGTTTTTGTTGTTATTGTCTGTTTATGTGCCCTGTGGAGTTCATCCACTTGGGCACAAGCACTCTCTTACTCTCACGCCCCCGATTTACCAAGTACCCTTTCTGCTTCTGAGAAGCAGAGTATTCAATCTTATTCACTCACAGTGTTTAAAAATGCCTTATCAAAAAATGGCAATGATTTAACGCCTGCTACTGACACCATATCGAATAAAGCTGACGTCCTTATCAATTTGATCAGAGATGAAAATAACGAAGATAGTTATTTTTGGATCACGCCGCTATTTGCCTTTGAATGTGGAAATAATGTTCGATGTACGCCGAATGCGGGCAGTCAGGCAACGACAATAGCAGTGAGCTATATCGCACTGAGCAAAAGTGAAGGTTCTGCCGATTTTGCAGAGCGGTTGAGCGAACTGATTGCTCAATACAAAGGTTCAGACAACTTCACATTGCTTGCTAGCGCTATACGGGATGAACTGAAAGCATCTTTCCCGGCCACAATACTTACTTTTGGAACACTAAGCTTAGCAGGTGAGCTGCATGCTAATACCGACAATCTTTGGGTCATCGCCGACATTGTGCCACTTTTTTCAGAGGTGGGAGAGCGAGGAAAGCTTAAAGGTATTGCTGCAGACTTGGTCAGAGACATATTAGATGAGATGACGCTAAAGCAGAATATCCTTTCCGCGCCATGGGAACGTATTGCAAAGGAAGCAATGACCAAGTCTAACGTATTGGTATTCTCAGTAATTCGCACGAGTGAAAGAGAAAGCGTGTTTCACTGGGTAACGCCGGTATCAAGAAACCTTCATGGACTGTACGGCATCGATAAGCCCTATTTTGAATCCTTTGCCAACGTACCAAAGAACTTTAGGGTTGGTACCTTATTGGAAGACTATCGCTATAACGTTGCAATAGAGCATGGCTTCAAAGTAAAAGCCTATGATTCGTGGCAGGCATTAGTGGATGCACTGATCAACAACGAAATTGATACTATTTTCGGTTCTCAGGGGGCAATTGACTTTGGATGTAACCCAAAACAATTTAAATGTGAGACAATAACCCTATCGAGTAAGTACGACATTTCAACGGCCTACCTAGCACTGTCAAAGAAAGACACCTGTGTTTTGGTTTTAGAGAAGCTCAAGTTAGCGGCGGCCGGTGTGAAAATGAGTGACAAGTTTAATGAGCAGCTTTCTTCCTGGAGTGACATGGTGTCCCAAGAATACGGCATAGCTCATCATACCGAACATGGTGTAGTGCACCTTTGGAACCCAAATTAATGACAGTTGAAACAGTGAAGCATTTAGATATAAACCCTGCCATCACCAAGGCGCTAGACTCACAAGGCATTTACCAACTTTCCCCTATACAGGCACAATCGCTCCCTGAGGCGCTGCAGGGTAAAGATGTGATAGGCCAAGCGCAGACGGGCAGCGGCAAGACTCTGTGCTTTGTAATTCCTGCCTTACAGCACGTAGAAGTGAATGATTTTACCACGCAGGCCATCATACTTTGTCCTACCCGAGAGCTTGCTGATCAAGTGGCTCAGCAGTGCCGTTCGGCGGCTAAGAACATCGGTAATATTAAAGTGACCACGTTATGTGGTGGCCAGCCTATGGGGCCGCAGATTCAGTCACTGAAACATAGCCCGCACATCATTGTGGGCACGCCGGGTCGCGTAATGGACCATGTGGAAAAGCGTCGAATTGACCTAAGTAACGTAAAGTTGCGTGTCCTCGATGAAGCCGATCGCATGTTAGATATGGGCTTTGAAGACGATTTACGCATTATTTTCGGTCAAACGCCAAAACAAGTGCAAACCCTATTGTTTTCTGCAACCTTTACGGAACAAATTGAGCGTGTAGCCAAGCAGTACCTGCACAACCCGGTAACCTGTAAAGTTGAGTCTCAAGACAGTAAACCCGCTATCACCCAATTGGGCTACAACGTGCTCCCGCACACACGCACTCAGGCGCTTAAAGCGGTACTTACCCACTACCAACCTAAAAATGCCATTGTATTTTGTAACCGCAAGGTTCAGGTAAATGAAGTGGTTGAGGAGCTTATCGAAGATGGCTTTAGCGCAGCTGGACTTCAGGGGGACTTGGAACAGCATCAACGCACATCGGTGCTAATGCAGTTCGCCAGCGATGCGCTACAAGTACTTGTTGCCACCGATGTAGCTGCGCGAGGGCTGGATATTGATGATGTTGCCTGCGTAATTAATTATACGGTAAGTGAAGAGCCGGAAACCCATATTCACCGCATTGGTCGCACGGCGCGAGCAGGCGCACAGGGCATGGCGGTAACGCTAGTCAGCGATGACGAAGAGCACTTCTTGCGAAAAATAGAAGTATTGCAAGAAAGCGATATTCCACTTAAAGGCGCACAAAGCCTGCGTTTTCATAAAAACAAAATTACTCAGCCTGAATTTACCTGTATTTCACTAAGCGCGGGTAAAAAAGAAAAGCTTCGCCCAGGCGATCTGGTGGGTGCACTTACCAAAGATGCGGGCATTCCTGGCGATGACTTGGGCAAAATTAAAGTGCAAAACAGCATGAGTTTTGTCGCAGTGAAAACGCGAAGCGTGAAAAAAGCCATGGCGCACTTTAGAGAAGGTAAGATTAAAGGAAAGCGTATTAGAGCCCGAAAGCTTTAATATGCGCTCTTAGATCTAAGTACTGACGTTATTTAATGGAAGGTGAGTGTGGTCGCTGAAACTGACTTGAGCGTGATACTGAAAAATCTGAATCCTGTGGCGAGTAGTGAAAATTACGTTTTTACTACCTTGCCTGCTGATAGCTTAACCAGTGCGTTAATTTCAGTAGCTAAGGGGATGTTTCAAGAACGCGAGGGCACCACCCTTATTCTTCCGGTTGCCGCAGCCGAGAAAGCTAATCTGCAATTTGAAGGTTATTACCGCTGTATAACCTGTGAAGTGCATTCTAGTTTGGAAGCGGTAGGCATGACTGCAGCTATGTCCACCGCGCTGGGTAAGGCAGGAATTAGCGCCAACGTGGTGGCCGCTTATTATCACGACCATATTTTCGTGCCAGCTGAAAAAGCCGACTTGGCGATAGACGTTTTAACGTCGTTGTCTAACTAGGTCTGACCAATCTCTTCCTGCCTATTCTCTTTTCTCAAAAAACCATCAACCAGCCCCATGGTTAAGCAATATTGGGCACCATAGTAAGTTGTCATTACCCAAATGGTAGACAGTGGAAGCGGGGTTTTGAAAACCGACTGGGCGAGAATGGCATCTGATATCACAAAAAATAACGCACCGGTTACGATCAGCTTAGTTTGAGCCAACCACACTGCGGTTAAACCCATCAGTGTGATTACGCTAATATAGGCGACTACAGGGTAAAATAAGGCTTTCGACGCTGGCAGAGTGTGCACTGCCATCATTACGGCAAAGCTAACCATAATAATACTAATGAACCACTTTGGTTTGCGTGAAATGATATGGTCGCCGGGCGTTTCTTGTAGGCGGCGATGCAGCAACGCAAAACACATAGCATACGTTAAATGGGCAACAAAAAAGCACGCCAAGCCGGTAATAAAACTATCAGCAAAGGGCAAGGCCAGACTAACATCTCCGGCAAGACTAAAAAGTAACGCCGCCAACACCATGTATCGCGGCATGGCGCTAAGTTTTGTATAGGCGAAAACTGCCAGTACCACAATAGGCAGGGCTTTGGGTAAGAATTGCGCCACGTAGGGGGTAAGCGGCAGCGTCGCCAGGTAAATCAACGCTAAGCTGCTAAAGACAATAGTTGTTCTTACATTCATATTTAGCCTTTTTGAAACTGCTCAGTCATACACTTCAACACGACAAAAAAAGCCCCAGTTTGGTGAAGCAAACATGGGGCTTTAGCTATTGTATTTTATGTACGCTACTTTCTATGTACTGTGTTTAGAGTACGCGAATTACCAAATTTTCACGCGTTCTTCTGGTGGTAAATACAACGCATCTTCTTCGGTCACGTTAAACGCTTCGTAGAATTCAGGTACGTTGCGAACAGCACCGTTAGTGCGGAACTTCGTAGGTGAATGGGTATCGGTTTGTACTTGGCTGCGCAACGCTTCTTCGCGATATTTGCTTGCCCAAACCTGACCGTAACCAATGAATACACGCTGATCGCCAGTGAAACCATCTAGTTCAGGTGCTTTTTCACCATCAAGAGACAGATGGTAAGCTTTAAGTGCGATGCTGATGCCGCCAAGGTCGCCGATGTTTTCACCTAGGGTATATTCACCGTTCACGTGCAAGTCAGGCAGAACCTCAAACTGGTTATACTGTTCAATCAAGTTTGCAGTGCGTGCTTCAAACTCGCCGCGATCTTCGTCAGTCCACCAGTTTCGCAGAACGCCATCCCCGTCGAAGGTAGATCCCGAATCATCAAAGCCATGGCCAATTTCGTGACCAATTACCGCACCAATACCACCGTAGTTAACCGCATCTTCGGCGTTCATGTCAAAGAACGGAGGTTGAAGGATAGCCGCAGGGAATACAATTTCGTTTAGCGGAGGGTTGTAGTAAGCATTAACAGTTTGTGGTGTCATGCCCCATTCATGGGTCCACACTGGGCCGCCTTGTTTCTTAAGCATTTCTTCGTACAGCACGTCCGAAGAACGCTTTAGGTTTCCAAACAGGTCACTGGCATTAACTGTCAGCGCTGAATAGTCTCTCCACTGGTCTGGGTAACCAATTTTCACGGTAAACTTAGACAGCTTGTCCAGTGCTTGTGCACGAGTTTCATCTGTCATCCAATCAAGATTTTCGATACTTTCTTTGTAAGCTAACAACAGGTTATTAACCATTTCCATCATGCGATCTTTCGCTTCAGGCGGGAAGTGTTGTTTTACATAAACCTTACCGATTAGCTCGCCTACATGAGCATTTGAAAGGCTTACTGCACGACGCCATTGTGGCTGCTGCTCTTCAACACCGCGAAGCACTTTGCTGTAGAAATTGAAGTTTGCTTCATCAAGCTCGGCATTTAAGCGACTGGCTGAAGCATTTAACAAGCCCCACTTAAGGAACGTTTTCCAATCTTCCAGTGAGGTATCTGCAATAACGCCATCAATGTTTTGCATGTAGTCTTTTTGCAAAATACCTAATGAAGGAATGTCGCTAATGTCTGCTTCAGTAAGATAAGCGTCCCAGTCGAACTTAGGCATTAACGCTTTAAGTTCTTCAATTGTCAGTTTGTTATAGTTGGCAGCAAAGTTACGGGCCTGCTCTTTTTTCATGTGTAGCTGAGCAATTTTAGTCTCAAGTGCGAACAGCATATCCGCACTTTCTTTAGGCGCGTCGAAACCCGCCAGCTCAAACATGGTTTGAATATGTTTAACGTAGGCATCGCGAATGGTTTGTGATGTTTCGTCGTCCTTAAAGTAGTACTCGCGCTCAGGAAGGCCTAAGCCCGACTGCCACGTGTACATCAAATATTCTTTTGGCGATTTAAGGTCAGGGTATTGAGTTAGGCTGAACGGCGTACCGTAGCCATAGCGAGCTGCATAAGCGAAATACTCAGCAAGGTCGGTGTAGTCTTCAATGGCATCAATCGTAGTTAACTCAGGCTTAAGCGGTGTCATACCAAGTTCGTTGCGGGTTTCCATGTCCATATAGGCACGGTAAAAATCACCGACTTTTTGCTCGTCGCTGCCCGCTTTAAAGTCGCCTTCTGCAGACGATTTTATAATATCCATAACGTGATCTTGTGCTTCATCGCGAAGGATCACGAAAGAACCGTAGCTCGATTTATCTGCCGGTATTTCAAAATTATCAAACCACTTGCCGTTTACGTAGCGGAAAAAGTCATCACCCGGGTCAACAGACAGATCCATATTTTCTTTAATGACACCTGAAGAAAGCTGTTGTTGAGCCTCTTCGGTAGCCGCGCTCTGTGTCTGTTGTTCTGTGGATGAATTTTGTGGGCTACAAGCCGTGAGGGCCAGTGCCACGCTTAAGCTTAAAACGCTACGTAACATGTCGAGTTTTCCTTTTCATTTTATTGGGCGACATTTGGGCTTGCCGCTTATTGTTTTTAGTGCGTTGCGAAACCTGTGCATCCCTTCGAAAGAATGGTGTGGCGTATTGCGTGCACGCTTTTTACTAATTTTTAGCATGGCGGGGGGGATAGAAAAAGTGTTTATAGTGAAAATACACAGCTTGTAACAACTTGTAGGGCTAATTTCGCTATAGTGTTTTCTTCACACACTACAACATTCAAGGAACGGCGATGGACTTACACAATACCCCTTTCGATAGCGTATCACCCTGTGAGTACGCCGATGCGCTGCCAAGAGAGCAGTTCATGCACTATGCGATAAAACCATTGTGGGAAGGCATGCCACGCATTGCGGGTCCAGCATTTACCGTTAAGTGTGAGCCGGGAGACCATCTTATGCTGCATGCGGCGATATATCGCGCAAGCCCCGGTGACATTATTGTTGTGGAAGCCGATGATGAATTCGCTGTTGCGGGCGGTAACGTCTGCGCGATAGCCCAGTCTCGCGGCATAAAAGGTTTCGTGATTGATGGTGTTATACGAGACCTTGCAGAAACCCGTGACAACAAATTCCCAGTATTTGCCAGGGGCGTTATACCCAAGCCAGGAGCCAAAAAGTGTATAGCCCCGTTAAATGAGCCGATTACCTGTGCAGGTGTAACTGTTCACGCCGGAGACATTATTGTTGCAGACGAAGAGGGCATTGCTGTAATTCCAAAAGATGAGGCGCTAGCAGCCTATGACATTGCCCAAAAGCGAGCCCAGAAAGATGGCTCCATGTCACTTGAACAGTGGCAGGCTGAGCACGCTGAAAAAGTAGAAAGCATACTCGCTCAATTGGGCTTTGCAGAGTGAAGACTGACAGGAAATTAGCTTAGTGTTGAGTTGTTTTATGTAAGCGCTTCTCCAAATAATAATTTTCGCCAAGTATCAGCCTGTGCCAAATATTAATTAATGTTAAACGAGCTTTGCGGTAAAAAAGCACCGCAAAGTTCAACACACTTTTAGTTATCGTGTAGAATTGTGACCCAGCATTTTGGGGCATACGTAAACGTGCTCTGTCACTGAATAACTAACGAGTTCTACATGTTTTCATTTTTTGAAAAGCTGACCCAGCCTTTCCCTGATACGCCGCCTACCCAACCGCCAACAGGTATCGTTGCCTTTTGTAAGTACTACACAAAAGGCATGTGGGGCGTAATCCTTACTGTTTCCGTGCTAAGTGCCATTGTTGCCATGTTAGAAGTGGCGTTGTTTGGCTTTTTAGGGCAGTTAGTTGACTGGTTCTCTGATCAAAACCGAGACACATTTTTAGCCGACCAAAAATTTACCCTCATTGGCATGGGTTTAACCGTTCTCGTTTTTATTCCATTGTTTATTTTGTTGCGCTCGTTGTTTTCTCGTCAGTCCTTGATGGGGAACTACCCCATGCGCATTAGATGGCAAGCGCACCGCTATTTGCTTGGACAAAGTTTAACCTTCTTTCACGATGAGTTTGCCGGCCGTGTGGCCACCAAGGTGATGCAGACTGCACTATCGGTAAGAGAGACTGTAACCAAGGTCCTCGATTTGCTGGTGTACATCAGCGTTTATTTTATCTCTATGGTTGTGCTTATTTTCAGCACAGACTGGCGCTTAGCCATGCCGCTTATCGTGTGGTTCTTTGTGTACATTGGCATTTTAAAAGTGCTGGTGCCTAAACTAAAAGAAGTCTCGCAAAAGCAAGCTGACGCGCGCTCATTAATGACCGGACGTATTGTCGATAGCTATACCAATATCACAACGGTGAAGCTGTTTTCACACAGTCGCCGCGAAGCGGATTACGCTAAAGAAAGCATGGATGGTTTTCTTAAAACGGTTTACCCCCAAATGCGTTTGGTCACCGTGTTGGAATTCTGCGTGGAAATGGCTAACGCCATTCTTATTTTTACCATTGGTGCGCTATCTGTGTATTTGTGGATGGAAAACATTGCGAGTCCCGGCGATATCGCCATTGCTATTAGTCTGTGTTTGCGACTAAACGGTATGTCGCACTGGGTTATGTGGGAAGTATCAGGCTTGTTCGAGAACTTAGGCACGGTGCAGGATGGCATGAATACGCTAGCACAACCGATAGCAGTGAAAGACAAGCCAAAAGCCGACGCGTTAAAGGTAAATGGCGGCGGGATTAATTTCGATAATGTGCATTTTTCCTATTCAGGTGCAGACAACAAACCTATTGATGTGTTTACTAACTTGGATTTAAGCATTAAGCCCGGAGAAAAAGTGGGCTTAGTGGGGCGTTCTGGAGCGGGTAAATCGACACTGGTTAATTTGCTCATGCGTTTTTACGACACCCAGAGTGGTCGCATTGTCATTGATGGTCAAGATATCACTGAAGTAGGCCAAGAAACCCTTCGCGCCAAAATCAGCATGGTGACACAAGATACTTCACTGATGCACCGCTCGGTACGCGACAATATCCTTTACGGTCGAACGGATGCGACAGAAGAAGATATGATACGTGCGGCCAAACAGGCCGAAGCGCACGACTTTATTCTTACGCTTACCGATAGTCACGGTAGAACAGGGTACGACGCGCATGTAGGAGAGCGAGGCGTTAAGCTTTCAGGCGGTCAGCGCCAGCGCATTGCCATAGCTCGCGTATTGTTAAAAGACGCGCCTGTATTAGTGCTGGACGAAGCCACATCAGCGCTAGATTCAGAAGTTGAAGCGGCAATTCAAGCCTGTCTGGATAAAGTGATGGAAGGCAAAACCGTGCTGGCTATTGCGCATCGACTGTCGACCATTGCGCAAATGGACAGGTTACTTGTTCTGGATAAGGGCAACATTGTAGAGCAGGGAACCCATACCGAGCTTATTGCGCACAATGGCATATATGCCAAGCTTTGGGCGCACCAAACGGGCGGATTTATAGGCGTTGAATAGACAAAGTGCGAATTAGCGTTCAATCGCAGATGGGATGGATAAACCGCTTGTATCTTGAAAGTGGTTAAGTATAATACGCGTCCCTCCCTTGCGATACCGCACTTTCCTTAGAAAAGACGCACAACTCACAAGGGCAGTGTAAGTAAATTTTGTCTTATTGACACCACAGGGGTGTAGTTCGAATTGGTAGAACAGCGGTCTCCAAAACCGATGGTTGGGGGTTCGAGTCCCTCCACCCCTGCCAAATTTACTTAAACTAAGAATTTTTAAGTTGCGCATTTTTTAGATGCGTAAAACAACGACGCTGTAGTGCTAGGATCGTAACATGAGCGAAAAGACGGAAAATCAGTCCAATGCATTGGACATGTTTAAATGGGTAGTGGTTTTTGCACTACTTGCCGGTTTAGTAACCGCTAATACAATGTACGGTGAGATCTCGGTACTATACCGTGCCATCGCAATTGTTGTAGTTGTTGGTATAGCTGGTTTCATCGCGGCAACTACCGAAAAAGGTAGCACCTTCTTGAGCTTCGCTAAAGAGTCTCGCACAGAAGTTCGCAAGGTTGTGTGGCCAACTCGGCAAGAGGCGAACCAAACTACACTTATCGTGCTTGCAGCGACGTTAATTATGGCACTAATTTTATGGGGACTAGACGGCATCATCGTTCGTGTAGTTGGCTTTATTACAGGAATAGGAGCATAACCGTATGTCTGAAGAAGAAGCAGTAAAGAAAAGATGGTACGTAGTTCAAGCCTATTCACAATATGAGTCTCGCGTTAAGAAGACCCTGCTTGAATACATCAAAATGCACAATATGGAAGACTACTTCGGCCAGGTACTAGTACCAACAGAAGAAGTAGTAGAAATGCGTGCGGGTCAAAAGCGTAAGTCTGAGCGTAAGTTCTACCCAGGTTATGTATTGGTAGAAATGGCGATGACGGAAGAGTCATGGCACTTAGTGAAAAGCGTACCTCGCGTACTTGGTTTTATCGGCGGCACATCTGACCGTCCTATGCCAATCACGCAGAAAGAAGCTGACGCTATCTTAAATCGTCTTGAAGAAAACGTCGATAAGCCAAGACCAAAGACGCTGTTCGAGCCAGGCGAAGTTATTCGCGTTATCGATGGCCCATTTGCAGACTTCAACGGTGTGGTAGAAGAAGTAGACTACGAAAAGAGCCGCGTAAAAGTATCGGTACTTATCTTCGGTCGTTCTACTCCAGTAGATCTAGAATTTGGTCAGGTAGAAAAAGGCTAAGCCTATTCAAGCTACCGTAGAGTATTTTTAAAAAGCCCCGTTTGACGGGGCTTTTTTGTATCTAGATAACGATAAAAGGAGAGCGGTGAATATTTATAAAAATTTGCATGTTACTACAACGTAGCATCCTCTTGACCTAAATAAGCCAGAAATAACAGCTAATAAGCGAAAGAAACATAAACATAAACTGCAATATTGTTGCGGTTTTTTCAGAGACTTTATCGCTCTTTGTAAAAGAGTCCCAAAATCTGACACCCAGCGCACGTTTTAAGATTAGATTCATTCCACAAATTACCATGACCCAAATGAACACCGTTCCGATATCTACCATTTTAAATTTGACCTTCACTCATCTGTAGTTTCTAAGCCCTCTAGATCCGACGCCAAATTTGCTATAGCGCCCGAAACTAACCCACCACCTACGGATGTTGCGAGAGAGCTGAAACCTTTAACCGGACTTAAAGCGCCTGCACCCATTCCGGCAAGTGTTCCTGTAGCGATGGTACTGAACGATGCGTTACGCCCGCCACCAATAATTGCCCCGTAGAAACCACCTATGCCACCGGCTATTGCGCCTAAAGCATTGGCCCAAAGTGCACCAGAAACATTTGAGATCTCATGATTGTTTAATTCTGTAGGTTTTTCCATTGTTTGATTATCCTTTCAAAATAAATGATGGGCTTCACACAGTGTGCGTAAAGCCAACATAACTCTGATTCACTTTGCCTATGAAAAATACTGACCTTTCGATGGTTTTTTATTCTAAATAGCCCTTGCATAGTAATTAATCACCTTATATAATGCGCGCCCTTTTAAACGGAAACGGGAAGCCGATTGAGCAAATAATCTCTGTATTTGCGAGGCGTTAGACCCAAACAAGAGAGCATGTAAAATGGCTAAAAAAGTAAGCGGTATTATCAAGCTTCAGGTTGCAGCAGGTGCTGCTAACCCAAGTCCACCAGTTGGTCCTGCACTAGGTCAACACGGTGTAAACATCATGGAATTCTGTAAGGCTTTCAACGCGAAAACAGAAAGCCTTGAGAAAGGCGCTCCAGTACCAGTAGAAATTACTGTATACGAAGATCGCTCTTTCACATTCGAAACTAAGACTCCTCCTGCGTCTTACCTGCTTAAGAAAGCAGCGGGCATCAAGAGTGGTTCTGGCCGTCCTAACACTGAAAAAGTGGGTAAAGTTACTCGCGCTCAGTTGGAAGAGATTGCTAAAACTAAAGAGCCAGACCTTACTGCAGCTGATCTAGATGCAGCGGTACGCACTATCGCGGGTTCTGCTCGCTCAATGGGCTTGAACGTAGAGGACTAATCGAATGGCTAAATTAACTAAACGCGCTCGCCTAATCCGCGACAAAGTTGACTCTACTAAAGAGTACGAAATCAACGAAGCAGTAGCGCTTCTTAAAGAACTAGCAACAGCTAAGTTCGCAGAAAGCGTAGACGTATCTGTTAACCTTGGTATCGATGCGAAGAAATCTGACCAAAACGTTCGTGGTGCAACTGTACTACCTAACGGTACTGGTAAAGACGTTCGCGTTGCAGTATTCACTCAAGGTGCAAATGCTGAAGCAGCTAAAGAAGCTGGTGCAGACATCGTTGGTATGGATGACCTAGCTGAGCAAGTTAAGAAAGGCGAAATGAACTTTGACGTAGTAGTTGCTAGCCCAGACGCAATGCGTGTTGTTGGTCAACTAGGTCAAATCTTAGGTCCACGTGGCCTTATGCCTAACCCAAAAACTGGCACTGTAACGCCTGACGTTGCAACGGCAGTTAAGAACGCTAAAGCTGGTCAGGTACGCTACCGTAACGATAAGAACGGTATCATCCACGCTAGCATCGGTAAGATCGCGTTCGAAGCGAACCAAATTCAAGAAAACCTTGAAGCGCTACTTGAAGCACTTAAGAAAGCTAAGCCTTCTTCTGCTAAAGGTACATACATCAAGAAGATCAGCCTAAGCACTACAATGGGTGCTGGTGTTGCTCTTGATAAGGCTTCTGTAGGTCTTTAATTTCGCTGAGCTTAGGCTCATCGAAATCTCTTAAAGGTTATGGGTTGGAGCTGTGACAATTAGCAGTGCTAATAAGCAGCTCCCGTCCTAGACCGCAGGTGCGGTGTGGTGAAAGAGGTAAGAGAACTTTCACAGTCAACACACTGCTTAATACAACAACCTGCGCAGACGGTGGTTTGACTCAGACTCTCTGGGGTAACAAACACCGTAGAGCGGTATCAACCATGAGGGTTGGTATCAATCTGTGAACCCTGACGGCGTAAGCGGGTAACCGCAAACAAAGTCAGATACAAAGAGGTGAACTCAGTGGCACTAGGTTTAGCAGCAAAAAAAGAGATCGTAGCAGAAGTTTCTGAAGTTGCGTCTCGCGCTCTATCCGTAGCCGTTGCTGAATACCGTGGGATGGAAGTTGCAGAACTGACTGACCTACGTGTTAAAGCTCGTGAGCAAGGCGTATACCTAAAGGTTGTACGTAATACTCTTGCAAAGCGTGCTCTAGCAGACAGTCAATTTGCAGACTTAGACAGCGCCTTAACTGGTCCGCTTATCTATGGTTTCTCTATCGACGCACCAGGCGGTGCGGCACGTCTTTTCAAAGACTTCGGTAAGACTAACGATAAGCTAAAAGTTACAGCACTATCTATTGGTAGCGGTCTTCTTGGTCCAGAGAAATTGGACGCAGTTGCAGCACTACCTACCCGCGACGAAGCGCTTGCGAAACTACTTGCAACCTTCAAAGCACCAGTTGGGAAATTCGTTCAAACAATCAACGAAGTTCCTGGCAAGTTTGTGCGCGTATTGGCGGCGGTCAAAGACACCAAGTAATTGGCGTTTTTGGCATATTGATTTTTTTAACATTTTATACCCAGGAGTTTAGAGAACATGGCTCTAACTAAAGAAGATATCTTAAACGCAATCGCTGAAATGCCAGTAATGGAACTGGTTGAACTAATCGAAGCGGCTGAAGAAAAATTCAACGTATCTGCTGCAGCTGCTGTTGCTGTTGCTGGTCCAGCTGCTGGCGGTGACGCTGCTGCTGCAGAAGAAAAGACTGAATTCGACGTTGTAATGACTTCATTCGGTGGCAACAAAGTTGCAGTTATCAAAGCAGTTCGCGGCGCGACTGGCCTAGGTCTTAAAGAAGCTAAAGAAGTAGTTGAGTCTGCTCCTAAAGCTATCAAAGAAGGCGTAAGCAAAGATGAAGCTGAAGCACTTAAGAAAGAGCTTGAAGAAGCTGGTGCAGAAGTAGAAATCAAGTAATCTGACATAGTCAGATTATTGCCTGAGACGGCAAGGCTGGTGGTTTTTTAAACCACCAGCCTTTTTGCGCTGTATAGTGTGTAGAATCTAACCCTTGGTTACACTACTTAAAGCGCCATTCGGAAATACCCATAAAAAGCATAAAAATCCAACAAGTTAACTAATAATTGGTTAAATTTTGTTGTATGCTGGTGTATCTGCCCGAAAAAGGGTTGTGGAAGTTTGTTGCTTAGTGCGCCATTTGAAACGTAGCTTTTAGCCCATAGCACGCGTTTTAAAGCATTTTGCAGCAGGTTGGGTCATAAATCAGCAGGCTGAGGAACCCATGGTTTACTCTTATAGCGAAAAGAAACGTATCCGTAAGGATTTTGGCAAACGCCCACAGGTATTGGAAATTCCATACCTTCTTTCAATTCAGCTTGATTCTTTCAAAAAGTTTATTGAGATCGATGCAGATGCTCAATACGGTTTGGAAGCAGCATTTCGTTCCGTTTTTCCAATTAAAAGCTACTCAGGTAGTTCAGAGCTTCAGTATGTAAGCTACCGCCTGGGAGAGCCCGTTTTCGACGTTAAAGAATGTCAAATTCGCGGCGTAACTTTCTCTGCTCCGTTAAGAGTAAAACTACGGTTAGTGTTGTTCGATAAAGACGCTGCGCCAGGTACCGTAAAAGATATTAAAGAACAAGAAGTGTACATGGGCGAGATCCCGTTGATGACTGAGAACGGTACGTTCGTTATCAATGGTACAGAGCGTGTTATCGTGTCACAGCTACACCGTTCACCTGGTGTATTCTTTGATCACGACAAAGGTAAAACCCACTCGTCAGGTAAAGTGCTTTATAACGCACGTGTAATTCCTTACCGTGGTTCGTGGTTAGACTTCGAGTTTGACCCGAAAGATAACCTATTCGTACGTATCGACCGTCGTCGTAAGTTGCCTGCAACGATTATCTTACGCGCACTTGAAATGACGTCTGAAGAAATCCTAGATACTTTCTTCGACAAAGTAAGCGTACGTATCGACAAAGACAAACTAATGATGGAAGTGGTTCCAGATCGCCTACGTGGTGAGACGGCTGCTTTTGACATCATTGACGGTGAAGGCAACGTTGTTGTTGAAACGGGTCGTCGTATTTCTGCGCGCCACACGCGTGCACTAGAAAAAGCCGGTCTTACAGAACTTGAAGTTCCAGCCGATTACCTAATTGGCCGTGTTTATGCAGCTACTTATGTAAACGAAGACACAGGCGAAGTGATTGTAAGCGCGAACGACGAACTAACCCTTGAAAACCTAGCGGCACTTAGCCAAGCGGGCATCAAAGAGTTCGAAACGCTTTACATCAACGAGCTAGATCACGGTTCATACATTTCAGATACGCTACGTATCGATTCTTCAACTAACCGCCTTGAAGCACTAGTTGAAATTTACCGTATGATGCGTCCTGGTGAGCCACCAACGAAAGATGCAGCTGAAACCTTGTTCGATAACTTGTTCTTCTCTGATGAACGTTACGACCTATCTTCTGTTGGCCGCATGAAGTTCAACCGCCGTCTTGGCCGTGAAGAACTTATTGGTGCTGGTACACTGGATAAAGAAGACATTATTTCTGTAATGAAGCAGCTAATAATGATTCGTGACGGTAAAGACGAAGTAGATGATATCGATCACCTAGGTAACCGTCGTATCCGTTCTGTAGGTGAAATGGCAGAGAACCAATTCCGCGTTGGTCTTGTACGTGTTGAGCGTGCAGTTAAAGAGCGTCTAAGCTTAGGCGACCTAGACAACGTGATGCCACAAGATCTTATTAACGCTAAGCCTATCTCGGCTGCGGTTAAAGAGTTCTTCGGTTCATCTCAGCTTTCTCAGTTCATGGACCAAAACAACCCGCTATCAGAAGTAACGCATAAGCGTCGTATTTCTGCATTAGGCCCGGGTGGTCTTACACGTGAACGTGCAGGCTTCGAAGTTCGAGACGTACACCCGACTCACTACGGTCGTCTATGTCCAATCGAAACGCCGGAAGGCCCGAACATCGGTCTAATTAACTCATTGGCAAGCTTCGCGCGTACCAATGACTTCGGTTTCCTAGAAACGCCGTTCCGTCGCATTGTAGACGGTGTCGTAACAGACGAAATCGATTACTTATCTGCAATTGAAGAAGGTCAATTCGCAATCGCTCAGGCAAACATCGCGTTGACTGAAGCAGGCGAGTTGGTTGACGACCTTATTCCATGTCGTCACCGCGGTGAAACTACCTTGATGCCGAAAGAAGACATCAAGTACATGGACGTTTCACCTCAGCAAATTGTTTCAATTGCTGCAAGCATTATCCCATTCCTAGAGCACGATGATGCGAACCGTGCACTTATGGGTGCGAACATGCAACGTCAGGCAGTACCTACACTACGCGCTGATAAGCCGCTAGTTGGTACCGGTATGGAAAGAACTATCGCGGTTGACTCAGGTGTTACTGTAGTTGCTAAGCGCGGTGGTGTGGTTGATTACGTAGATGCCAGCCGTATCGTTATTAAAGTAGACGAAGATGAAATGCTTCCAGGTGAAGCAGGTATCGATATCTACAACCTGACTAAGTACACGCGTTCTAACCAAAACACGTGTATCAATCAGAAGCCTACTTGTAGTGTTGGCGACCCGATTGTTGCAGGCGACGTGCTAGCTGATGGTCCTTCAACAGACCTAGGTGACCTTGCACTTGGTCAGAACATGCGTATCGCGTTCATGCCGTGGAATGGTTACAACTTTGAGGATTCAATCCTTATTTCTGAGCGTGTAGCGCAGGAAGACCGTTTTACTACTATCCACATTCAAGAGCTTAGCTGTATCGCTCGTGATACTAAGCTTGGGCCAGAAGAAATTTCTTCTGATATCCCGAACGTGGGTGAATCTGCACTAAGCAAGCTTGATGAGTCAGGTGTTGTTTACATTGGTGCGGAAGTGAAAGGCGGTGACATCCTTGTAGGTAAAGTAACGCCTAAAGGTGAAACGCAGCTTACGCCAGAAGAAAAACTACTACGTGCAATCTTCGGTGAGAAAGCGTCTGACGTTAAAGATACGTCTCTACGTGTACCTAACTCTGTTCACGGTACGGTAATCGACGTTCAAGTATTTACCCGTGACGGTGTAGAGAAAGACAAGCGTGCGCTAGAAATTGAAGATATGCAGCTACGTCAGGTTAAGAAAGACCTTACTGACGAGTTCGAAATTCTTGCAGACGGTATCTTCGCACGTGCACAAACTGCACTACTACGTGCTGGTGTTGACCAAGCTAAGCTTGACAGCCTGCCGCGTGAAAAGTGGTTTGAAATCGCACTTAACAGTGAAGATGCACAGCTAGAGCTAGACCAAATCGCTGATCAGCATGCTGAAATCAAACTTGATTTCGATAAGAAGTTTGAAGGTAAGCGTCGCAAGATCACTCAAGGCGATGATCTAGCCCCTGGTGTGCTTAAGATCGTTAAGGTTTACCTTGCGGTTAAACGTCACATCCAACCGGGTGATAAAATGGCCGGTCGTCACGGTAACAAAGGTGTTATCTCGACTATCCAGCCTGTAGAAGACATGC
Organism: Alteromonas sp. AO-Serp; assembly: GCF_017849675.1. Taxonomy (NCBI): domain Bacteria; kingdom Pseudomonadati; phylum Pseudomonadota; class Gammaproteobacteria; order Alteromonadales; family Alteromonadaceae; genus Alteromonas; species Alteromonas sp. AO-Serp. Next base: position 18,007 of record NZ_JAFLMX010000239.1, on the reverse strand, counting down.
CATACGATGCTAACGGTACGCCGGTAGATATCGTTCTTAACCCACTAGGTGTACCGTCTCGTATGAACATCGGTCAGATCCTAGAAACGCACTTGGGTATGGCTGCACACGGTCTTGGTGTGAAGATTGATCGCATGATTAAAGAGCAGCGCGAGCTGGCTGAACTACGTGACTTCTTGAAGAAGGTGTACGAGCTTGGTGAGAATCACCAAGAAGTAGACATCGATAGCTTCACAGACCACGAAGTTCGTCGTCTAGCGGAAAACCTTCGTAAGGGTGTTCCAGTAGCAACACCTGTATTCGACGGTGCTCGTGAATCTGAAATCAAAGAAATGCTGAAGCTTGCTGATATTCCAGAAAGCGGTCAGATTGCTTTGTTTGACGGTCGTACCGGTCGCGAATTTGAGCGTCCAGTTACGGTTGGTTACATGTACATGCTGAAACTGAACCACTTAGTAGACGACAAAATGCACGCGCGTTCTACGGGTTCTTACAGCCTTGTTACACAGCAGCCTCTTGGTGGTAAAGCACAGTTCGGTGGTCAGCGCTTCGGTGAGATGGAAGTGTGGGCACTTGAAGCATACGGTGCAGCATATACCCTTCAAGAAATGCTTACCGTTAAGTCGGATGACGTTAACGGCCGTACCAAGATGTACAAGAACATCGTCGATGGCGACCACAGAATGGAACCTGGCATGCCAGAGTCATTCAACGTACTACTTAAAGAAATTCGCTCGTTGGGTATCAACATCGAGCTTGAAGAAAAGTAATACGGCGTTAGCCACGTAATGTTATGAGATGGCCCGGCGCTTGCGCCGGGCTCTAGAGACTGACTCCGCTGGGAGAGTAATGTGAAAGACTTATTAAAGTTTCTAAAGCAACAAAACAAGACTGAAGAATTCGATAATATTCGAATCGGTCTGTCTTCACCTGACATGATCCGTTCATGGTCATTCGGTGAAGTTAAAAAGCCTGAAACAATTAACTACCGTACGTTCAAGCCTGAGCGTGACGGTCTGTTCTGTGCGCGTATCTTTGGTCCGGTTAAAGACTACGAGTGTCTTTGCGGTAAGTACAAGCGCCTTAAGCACCGTGGTGTTATCTGTGAGAAGTGTGGCGTTGAAGTTACACTGACTAAAGTACGTCGTGAGCGTATGGGTCACATCGAGCTAGCTAGCCCGGTAGCACACATCTGGTTCCTTAAATCACTTCCGTCTCGTATCGGCCTAATGCTAGATATGACACTTCGTGATATTGAACGTGTACTTTACTTTGAATCATACGTGGTTACAGAGCCAGGTATGACTACGCTTGAGCGCAGCCAACTTCTTAACGAAGAAGAATACTTGGATGCACTTGAAGAGCACGGTGATGAGTTTGAAGCGAAGATGGGTGCTGAAGCAGTATTCGATCTTCTTACAGCACTAGACGTAGACGCAGACGTTGCGGCTATGCGTGAAGAGCTGCCTTCAATCAACTCTGAAACTAAGCGTAAGAAAATTACTAAGCGTCTTAAGTTGCTTGAGTCATTCCAACAGTCTGGTAACAAGCCAGAGTGGATGATCATGACGGTTCTTCCGGTACTTCCACCAGATTTACGTCCTCTAGTACCACTAGATGGCGGCCGTTTTGCAACGTCTGACCTTAACGACCTTTACCGTCGTGTAATTAACCGTAACAACCGTCTTAAGCGTCTTCTAGACCTAGCTGCTCCAGACATCATCGTACGCAACGAAAAGCGTATGCTTCAAGAGTCTGTTGATGCGCTTCTAGATAACGGACGTCGTGGTCGTGCGATTACCGGTTCTAACAAGCGTCCACTTAAGTCGCTTGCAGACATGATCAAAGGTAAGCAAGGTCGTTTCCGTCAAAACCTTCTTGGTAAGCGTGTTGACTACTCAGGCCGTTCTGTAATTACCGTTGGTCCTACGCTACGTCTTCACCAGTGTGGTCTTCCTAAGAAGATGGCACTTGAGCTATTTAAGCCGTTTATCTACGGTAAGCTTGAAGGTCGTGGTCTTGCGACAACAATTAAAGCAGCTAAGAAGCTTGTAGAGCGCGAAGCACCAGAGGTTTGGGACGTACTAGACGACGTTATCCGCGAACACCCGGTACTACTTAACCGTGCACCTACACTTCACCGTTTGGGTATCCAAGCATTCGAACCAACACTAATCGAAGGTAAAGCGATTCAGCTTCACCCGCTAGTGTGTGCGGCGTACAACGCCGACTTCGATGGTGACCAAATGGCGGTACACGTTCCGTTGACAATCGAAGCACAGCTAGAAGCACGTGCACTTATGATGTCAACGAACAACATTCTGTCACCTGCGAATGGTGAGCCAATCATCGTACCTTCACAGGACGTTGTATTGGGTCTTTATTACCTAACGCGTGACAAAGTAAACGGCTTAGGCGAAGGCATGGTATTCACCAGCCCGAATGAAGCAGAAAAAGCATACCGTACAGGTAATGCTGAGCTTCACTCTCGCGTTAAAGTACGTATTACTGAATATGACATCGATGAAGATGGCAACAAAACTGAGAAAGTAACGCTAACTGACACGACTGTTGGTCGTGCGATTTTCTCATTGATCCTTCCAAAGGGTCTGCCGTTTGAAATCATCAACCAAGCGATGGGCAAGAAGCAAATTTCAAGACTATTGAATGCTTGTTACCGTACGCTAGGTCTGAAAGACACAGTAATTGCTGCTGACCAAATCATGTATACCGGTTTCCACTACGCGATGATCGCGGGTGCGTCTGTTGGTATCGACGATATGGTTATCCCTGCTGCTAAGAAAGACATCATTGATGCAGCGGAAGCAGAAGTTATTGAAATTCAGGAACAGTTCCAAAACGGTCTTGTTACCGCGGGTGAGCGTTACAACAAAGTTATCGATATCTGGTCAAATGCCAACGAAAAAGTTGCTAAGGCCATGATGGATAACCTTAAGACTGACATCGTAATTAACCGCGATGGCGAAGAAGAAGAGCAATCATCATTTAACTCAGTTTACATGATGGCCGACTCGGGGGCTCGTGGTAGTGCCGCTCAGATTCGTCAGCTAGCTGGTATGCGTGGTCTGATGGCTAAGCCAGATGGCTCAATCATCGAAACCCCAATTACGGCGAACTTCCGTGAAGGTCTGAACGTACTACAGTACTTCATCTCAACTCACGGTGCTCGTAAAGGTCTTGCGGATACCGCACTTAAGACAGCGAACTCGGGTTACCTAACGCGTCGTCTAGTAGACGTTGCACAAGACTTGGTAATCACTAACGACGACTGTGGCACATTCGAAGGTGTTCAAATGACACCACTAATCGAAGGTGGTGACGTTGTTGAGCCACTACGCGAGCGTGTACTAGGTCGTGTGGTAGCAGAAGATGTACTTAAGCCAGGTACTAACGAAGTACTCGTAGAGCGTAACGTTCTTCTAGACGAAGCGTTAGTAGACATGCTTGAAGCTAACTCAGTTGACCAAATTATGGTTCGCTCGGTAATCACTTGTGACAACGACTTCGGTGTTTGTGCTAAGTGTTACGGTCGTGACCTTGCACGTGGTCACATGGTGGGTAGCGGTGAATCGGTTGGTGTTATTGCAGCACAGTCAATCGGTGAGCCAGGTACACAGCTTACCATGCGTACGTTCCACATCGGTGGTGCGGCATCAAGAGCATCTGCTGAGAACAGCGTACAAGTTAAGACTGCGGGTAGCCTTAAGCTACACAACGCGAAGTTCGTACGTAACTCTGACGGCAAAGTGGTTATCGTTTCTCGTTCAACAGAACTTACTGTTATCGACGAGCAAGGCCGTGAGAAAGAGCGCTATAAAGTACCTTACGGTGCTGTACTTAGCGTGGATGACGGTGCAACTATTGCAGCTGGCGACGTTGTTGCTAACTGGGATCCGCATAGTCACCCAATCATCACTGAACGTGCAGCTAAGATTAGCTTCGCTGACATTGATGACTCTAACACCGAAATGCAGCAAGACGAGCTTACTGGTCTAACCCGTATCGTTGTTAAAGACCTTGCGAAAGTAAACTCTAAAGAGCCTAAGCTAATTCTTGAAAGCGACGAGTTCGGTCTTCAAGAAATTCGTCTTCCAAGCTTCACAACCATCGAAGCGAAAGAAGGCAAAGTGGCTAACGAAGGTGACGTGCTAGCACGTATTCCTCAGGAAAGCTCGAAGACTCGTGATATCACGGGTGGTCTACCGCGCGTTGCGGACCTATTTGAAGCACGTAAGCCTAAAGAGCCTGCTATCCTTGCAGAAATCTCAGGTACTATCGGCTTCGGTAAAGAGACCAAAGGTAAGAAGCGTCTTGTAATTACACCTGCTGAGGGTGACGCGTACGAAGAGATGATTCCTAAGTGGCGTCAGCTTAACGTGTTCGAAGGTGAGAAAGTGGAAAAAGGCGAAGTTATCGCTGATGGTCCAGAGTCTCCACACGATATCCTACGTCTACGTGGTATCTCAGCTGTAGCAAACTACATCGTGAACGAAGTTCAGGAAGTTTACCGCCTACAGGGTGTTAAGATTAACGATAAGCACATTGAAGTAGTTATCCGTCAGATGCTACGCAAGTGCATTATCACTAATCCAGGCGATACGCAGTTCCTTGAAGGCGAACAGGTTGAAGTATCGAACGTTAAAGTGGCTAACCGTGAAATTGAAAAACACGGCAAGATCCCAGCGCAGTACGAAACACAGCTGCTTGGTATCACTAAAGCGTCACTGTCTACTGAGTCATTTATCTCAGCGGCATCGTTCCAAGAAACAACACGTGTTCTAACTGAAGCTGCGGTTCAAGGTAAAGAAGATGACCTACGCGGTCTGAAAGAAAACGTAATCGTTGGTCGACTAATTCCAGCGGGTACAGGTTTCGCTTACCACGAACGCCGTGCACAACGTCGCAAAGAGCAAATCGAAGAAATGTCAGTTTCTGCTGCTGAAGCAGAACAGGCACTAACCGAAGCGCTTAATGCTGGTGCAGACGAAGATACTGCCGAATAAGGCAAGATCATAGGAGTACGTTAACGTACTCCTAACAATTTGGCAGTCATGTTGTACAGATTGCAGATAAATTAACTGCTTAACCTTTGTACACCTTGACAGTCAGAGCGATGATCTTTAATATTCCGCGACCCGATTTTGGATAGCCAATAAGTGGCTCGATAAACGGTCGCGGTTTTTTGTATCAGAGCTCAGTGAATGTTGACGAGCACAATGTTCACAAACAAGAGCGATTAAGCAATTAATCGTATTAATATGGACCCAATCACAGTGATTGGGTTTTCGTAGTTTTTAATCAGGAGCTAGTTAATGGCAACAGTTAACCAGTTAGTGCGCAAGCCGCGTAGAAAGCCCGTTGAAAAAAGCAACGTAGCTGCTCTACAAGCTTGTCCACAAAGACGTGGTGTATGTACTCGTGTATATACTACTACGCCTAAGAAACCAAACTCTGCACTACGTAAAGTATGTCGTGTACGTCTAACTAACGGTTTTGAAGTTTCTTCATACATCGGTGGTGAAGGTCACAACCTACAAGAGCACAGTGTAGTACTTATCCGTGGTGGTCGTGTTAAAGATCTACCAGGTGTTCGTTATCACACAGTTCGCGGTACTCTTGACTGCGCAGGTGTAAACGATCGTAAACAAGCCCGTTCTAAGTACGGCGCGAAGAAGCCTAAGTCATAACGGTTCTCCGTTAGTAAGGCCAAACTGAAGTTTAAGAGTTTTGGGTTTTCCCTGAATTCATACGGAGAATAGAAAATGCCAAGAAGAAGAGTCGTAGGTCAACGTAAAATCCTACCAGAGCCAAAATTTGGTTCACAACTGCTTGCGAAATTCATGAATGTCGTAATGCTCGACGGCAAAAAGTCAGTCGCTGAAAAAATCGTTTACGGTGCGCTTGATATTGTTGCTGAAAAAACCGGCAAAGCACACCTAGATATCTTCGAGGAAGCGCTTGATAACATCCGCCCAACAGTAGAGGTTAAGTCTCGTCGTGTTGGTGGTTCAACTTATCAGGTTCCAGTTGAAGTACGTCCAGTTCGTCGTAACGCGCTAGGTATGCGTTGGATGGTTGAAGCTGCACGTAAACGTGGCGAAAAGTCTATGGCACAACGCCTAGCGGCTGAAATGCTAGACGCAGCAGATAATAAAGGTTCAGCGGTTAAGAAACGTGAAGACGTTCACCGTATGGCCGAAGCAAACAAAGCGTTTGCTCACTACCGTTGGTAATCAACGTTATTTAACTGAGAGAGATTTATGCCTCGTAAGACCTCGATTGAGCGTTATCGCAATATTGGTATTGTGGCTCACGTGGACGCGGGTAAAACCACGACCACAGAGCGTGTTCTGTTTTATACAGGACTGTCTCACAAAATCGGTGAAGTGCACGATGGTGCTGCTACCATGGACTGGATGGAGCAAGAGCAGGAGCGTGGTATTACTATCACGTCTGCTGCAACGACTTGTTTCTGGTCTGGTATGGAGCAACAGTTCGATCAACACAGGATCAACATCATCGACACCCCTGGACACGTTGACTTTACTATCGAAGTAGAGCGTTCATTGCGTGTACTAGACGGTGCAGTTGTTGTTTTCTGTGGGTCTTCTGGGGTAGAACCTCAATCAGAGACAGTCTGGCGACAGGCTGACAAATATCAAGTGCCACGCCTTGTGTTCGTTAATAAGATGGACCGGGCTGGCGCTGATTTTGAACGTGTTGTGGGTCAAATCCGCAAGCGTTTAGGCGCAAACTGTGTTCCGATTCAAATCAACATGGGCGCTGAAGAGAATTTCCATGGCGTCATCGACCTTGTGAAGATGAAAGCCATCAACTGGAATGAAGAAGACATGGGTATGACATTTACCTATGAAGACATTCCGGCTGAATATTTAGATACCGCTGAGCAGTACCGCACAGAAATGATCGAAGCGGCTGCAGAAGCATCTGATGAGCTAATGAATAAATACTTGGAAGGTGAAGAGCTTTCTGAGGAAGAAATTCGTTCAGGCCTTCGTCAGCGTACGCTGAACAACGAAATTGTTCTTGCCACCTGTGGCAGTGCCTTCAAAAACAAAGGTGTTCAGGCAGTACTAGACTCTGTTATTCATTATCTTCCGTCTCCAACAGAAGTTAAGGCCATCACTGGTGTACTTGACGACAAAGACGAGACAGAAGCAGAGCGTCATTCAAGCGACGATGAGCCGTTCTCAGCGCTAGCATTTAAAATAGCGACCGACCCATTTGTGGGTACGCTAACCTTCTTCCGTTGTTACTCTGGTGTAGTAAACACGGGTGATACGGTTTACAACCCTGTTAAGGGCAAGCGTGAGCGCTTTGGTCGTATTGTGCAAATGCACGCGAAAGACCGTGAAGAAATTAAAGAAGTACGCGCAGGTGACATCGCTGCGGCCATTGGCCTTAAAGATGTAACAACCGGTGATACGCTTTGTGACCCTAACCATGTTATTACGCTAGAGCGTATGGAGTTCCCTGAGCCGGTAATTTCAATTGCGGTTGAGCCTAAGTCGCAAGCTGACCAAGAGAAAATGGGCATAGCCCTAAGCAAGCTTGCAGCTGAAGATCCGTCATTCAAAGTGAAAACTGACGACGAGACAGGCCAGACGATTATCTCAGGTATGGGTGAACTTCACCTTGATATCATTGTCGACCGCATGAAGCGCGAATTTAAAGTTGAATGTAACGTAGGTAACCCTCAGGTTGCTTATCGTGAAACCCTTCGTAAATCTGTTGAAGTTGAAGGGAAGTTCGTTCGTCAGTCAGGCGGCCGCGGCCAATTTGGTCATGTATGGCTGCGCATTGAGCCTCAAGAAGAAGGTTCAGGCTACGAATTTGTGAACGAAATCGTCGGTGGTGTGGTACCAAAAGAGTTCATTCCAGCGGTCGATAAAGGAATTCAGGAGCAGATGCGAAGTGGTGTTCTTGCAGGGTATCCGGTACTTGATGTAAAGGTTACGCTGTTTGACGGTTCATACCACGATGTTGACTCTTCTGAAATGGCGTTTAAGATCGCCGGCTCTATGGGTTTCAAAAAAGGCGCCGCAGAAGCAAATCCGGTGTTACTTGAACCCACAATGAAAGTTGAAGTGACTACTCCAGAAGACTGGATGGGTGATGTAGTTGGTGACATTAATCGTCGCCGCGGCATGATCGAAGGTATGGAAGATGGCGTCGCAGGTGTTAAAATAATACGTGCTAAAGTGCCGCTTTCAGAAATGTTTGGCTACGCAACTGACTTGCGTTCACAAACACAAGGTCGTGCTTCATACTCAATGGAGTTCTTCAATTATTCTGAGGCGCCGAACAATGTGGCGCAGGCTATTATTGAATCTAGAATTTAATCTAAATGAAGGTTCGGTCCGGTCTATTGGTGGGTCGGACTTTTAACTTAGGAAACGAGAAAAATGGCAAAAGAAAAGTTTGAACGTACGAAACCCCACGTAAACGTGGGTACAATCGGCCACGTTGACCACGGTAAAACTACGCTAACTGCAGCAATCACTACAGTTCTTTCAAAGACTTACGGTGGTAACGCACAGGCTTTCGATCAAATCGATAACGCGCCTGAAGAAAAAGCACGTGGTATCACCATCTCTACTTCACACGTAGAATACGATACTCCTACTCGTCACTACGCACACGTAGACTGCCCAGGACACGCTGATTACGTTAAAAACATGATCACTGGTGCTGCTCAGATGGACGGTGGTATCCTAGTAGTTGCTGCGACTGATGGCCCTATGCCACAGACTCGTGAGCACATCCTACTTGGTCGTCAGGTTGGTATTCCTTACATCATCGTATTCATGAACAAGTGTGACATGGTTGACGATGAAGAGCTTCTAGAGCTAGTAGAAATGGAAGTTCGTGAACTTCTAAACGAATACGAATTCCCAGGTGATGACCTACCAGTTATCCAAGGTTCAGCTCTTAAAGCGCTTGAAGGCGACGCAGAGTGGGAAAAGAAAATCATCGAGCTTGGTGAAGCGCTTGATTCATACATCCCAGAGCCAGAGCGTGCAATCGACAAGCCGTTCATTCTTCCAATCGAAGACGTATTCTCAATCTCAGGCCGTGGTACAGTTGTAACGGGTCGTGTTGAGCAAGGTATCATCAAGGTTGGTGAAGAAGTAGAAATCGTAGGTATCAAAGACACTACTAAGACTACTTGTACTGGTGTTGAGATGTTCCGTAAGCTTCTTGACGAAGGCCGTGCAGGTGAGAACGTTGGTGTTCTTCTACGTGGTACTAAGCGTGATGAAGTTGAACGTGGTCAAGTACTAGCTAAGCCTGGTTCAATCACTCCACACGTTAACTTCGAAGCAGAAGTATACGTACTATCTAAAGATGAAGGTGGCCGTCATACTCCATTCTTCAAAGGCTACCGTCCACAGTTCTACTTCCGTACAACTGACGTAACTGGTGCTGTAGAGCTTCCAGAAGGCGTAGAAATGGTAATGCCTGGTGACAACCTTAAATTCAAAGTTGAGCTAATTGCTCCGATTGCGATGGAAGAAGGTCTTCGTTTCGCAATCCGTGAAGGTGGTCGTACAGTAGGTGCTGGTGTTGTATCTAAGATCCTAGACTAATCTAGACTTAGCAACACAAGCCAAAAAAAGCGCACTTAGGTGCGCTTTTTTATGCCTGCGATTTGAAATATCGGGAGTGAAGCCCCATCAAAAACACGCCGTGAAGCCATCCATGGCGGCTTCGCAGCAGCGTCCCTGCTGCTGAGAGTTTTTGATGGGGCTTCACTCCCTCCGCAATCTGTATACCAGAAAGCTTTGGAGAGAGGAGGGAGCTCGCCGTAAACCCATCCTTGATTTTACGTAAGAGCTCCGATACCGCATCCCTGCGGTGTCAGGTTTAGAGAGCGATTTCCCTCTGTGCTAGGCATAAAAAAGCTAGAACTATGCCTAGCTTTGATATTTAGGTCGGTAGCAACAAGGGGGTTACATTTGCTCGACTTTGTAGCCTTTCGCTTTTAATAAGGCGATAACACTGTCATCGCCAACTAGGTGGCCAGCACCGACTAAGACAAATTCTTGGTCATCATCGCCAAACATGGCTTCGATTTGAGGTAGCCAGTTTTGGTTGCGCTTAGTAAAAACATCGTCGTACGAAGCGGGAGATTCACGTTTGAATGTGTCTACCACCAGTTCATCGATTTTCTGAGTATTCCCTTCTCTCCATGCTTTTATGGTGCTTTTAAGCATGTCTTTTAGTTCTGGTAGCGTTTCCAAAGTTTCAGAAATGAGGCGGTCTTCTTCACCGGCTCCCATATTGGCAAGCATACTGATTTGAAAATCTAACGATTCCAGATATTCACTGGCTTTTCCGTCGCGAGCAGCTAACTGCATGAAGTAGGCATCTACACCTTGTCCAGCTAACTGAGAGCGTTGTGCTTCCATAGCTACCAGCATTGATGCAACCATGCCTGGCTTAAATTGCGCTAACTGATCGGCTGTTGCGCCAAAGTTGGCTAAATATACATTGAGAGCCTGATAGGTCTCTTCTGATACATCATCTTTAAGCGACTTACCGTCTTTGTAAGCTAGCCCAGCCATCATTTTTTGCTGACCTTCAATATCCGTTGGGGCAGGCATTTTTACTTCAAAAACTAAAGTGTCACTTTTTTCATAGGTTTCAGTGAACGTAGCAGGCAATGGAAATTCAGAGATTGGCAGAATATGTATTGTACCACCTACATAAACCGCATCATCGCCTTTCGACACTTTCCAAACTGAGGTCTGGTCGTGCTCTACATTTCCTGCAAAGGCTGTTGCCGAAATAGCGAAACCTGCCGCCATTGCCCATTTACGAAGGGGTATTCTTTTCATTGTATATATCCTTATTAATTATTCTACCAAGATGTCTTAGAGTGTATTGGCTACATGCAGCTTAATTCTTCCTGTCTGCCCTCAAAACACGCTGCGCTCGACTAGTATTTCCAATCATATCAGATGCACAACCAAGTAAGGACTGATCTTCAATACAGATTTTATTACACTTTGTTGCGTCACTTTGATGTAGAACCACTATACCTGCGGTAACACGCCGCGGTCGCGAACATTTCAACTCTCGCTGAGTGAGTAATTATCTCTGCGGACTGGTATAAACTATATGTTAAAGCTTCGGGCGAGTTAATACGTTACGCTATGCACTCCATATTCGGTGTAGGCTGGTAGGATTCATACATTCTTGGCACCAACTCGCTGTTTATTAACGTTAACACTTCAAAAATAATGTCAAAACCTAACGAACCAAAAACACAGACCGTTAGTGATGCTCTTAAGCATGCTATCGAAAAATTTCCGACGACACCTATCGCAGAGGTTAAGGCAACGGTACCTCAAGATGCTGCACGTTGGCGGGAGCTGGTGCAGCAACGAAATGCGCAGCAAAAGAAAAAAATAAAGAACATGCGCAAACAATTAGGTGTCAGTGTGGAGTTACTGGAAATAGCCGGCGTAACAGTTCGTATGCTCACGCCGAAAGAGGTGTCACCCCATTTTGAAAACCATGTTTATATAGACGTGCATGGGGGCGCCTATGTATTTTTTGGCGGCTTGCCGAGTATTGAAGAAGGGTTATTGATTGCATCACGGTTAGGAATAATCGTATTGAGTATAGATTACGCTATGCCGCCAAATGCCCCAGCACCTGCCACGCTTTGTGATTTAAAAGCTGTATACCTAGCGCTTTTAGATAGCGTTGACAGTCGTTGCATCCTCGTTGGAGGGACATCCGCAGGCGCCGGGCTGGTTCTTGCGCTTATACAATCACTAGCCGCCGAGAGTATAAGCCTTCCTTGCGCTATCTATACAGGCACACCATGGGTAGATTTAACGCAGGCAGGGGATAGTCGACAAGTTAATGAAGGTGCTGATCGTGTACTGGTTACCTACGAAGGACTACTACAATCTGCGGCAGCGCTTTACGCTGGAACTATCGACTTATCACACCCTAGTGTTTCGCCTATTTATGGTGACTTTACTTCGTTTCCGCCTGTTTTCATCGTGGCAGGAACACGCGATCTATTTTTAAGTGATGCAGTCCGTCTGCATAGGAAAATTCGCGATTTCAACGGTACGAGTCAACTTGAGATTGTGGAAGGACTGTCTCATGCCGAATACCTCATCGCCCATGAAACTCCAGAGTCTTATATGACTTATGATGAATTACGGGCATTTTTCTTACAGCATCTCTAGCTCAATTCTACAAAACCATACTGTTACAAAACACTTTTAGCCAACGAAAAAGAAAGCCATATAAGCTTGTACTTATTCTTAATCAACCCGCGTTTTATCAGTTCTGACTGTCAGTTTAGTGTAAATTTGTAAAAGCATATGCAAATAATAATAATTTGCATTTAGTTTAATCTCTCTGTATTTTACTCGGTGCCAAAATTCAACTCGGTACATTTAGGCATTTAATCACACACTTAAAAGCACTAAAGGGACTTCTTTTTCATGAAGAAAATGAATACAAAAAAAAGCGCATTAGCGCTGACAGTCACCGCAGCAATACCATTTGGAACTGCACTCGCTCAACAAGAGAATACCGCAGTTCAAGAGTTAGAAACCACCAAGGTTCAAGCTACCGAAGAAGCGGGTTATAAAGTTGACGAAACCTCTTCAGTAAAGCTAACGCAACCCATCGCGAATACCCCTCGTTCGATCAACGTGATTTCAGAACGCCTTCTTGAAGATCAGGGGATTACCAATTTAAACGATGCGCTTCGAAACGTTGCAGGCGTATCAACGTTTGGTGGTGGTGAAGGTGGTGGCGGTGTCGTGTCTGCCAGCGACAAGGTCACCATTCGTGGTTTTGATGCACGCTCAAATATCTATGTAGACGGTATTCGCGATATAGCCGGTTACAGCCGCGATACCTTCAACTACGAAGCTGTAGAAGTTATCAAGGGCGGAAGCGGCTCGTTAGACGGCCGCTCTACCGGTGGTGGTAGCGTTAACCTAGCAACTAAACGTGCGCGACTTGAAGATTTTGGTGCAGTGTCAGGTCGCTATGACTCCTTCGAGAACGCACGTGTAACACTGGATTACAATAAGAAGCTTTCTGAGAGTGTTGCCGGCCGTTTAAACCTGTTATACAGCGATGGCGGTGACTTCTTTGACAATGGCGTTGAGGAATACCAAACCACTGGTGTGGCGGGCTCATTACTTTATAAAGTGAATGAAGCAACAGACATAAACCTTGATGTATTTGTGATGGAGCAGGATAACGTACCGGTGCTTGGTCTTCCCTTCCTAACTTCAGCGGCTGCAGAAGCTACAGGTCAGCCCGAAGGACCGATAGATTCGGGTTTATGGGACGAATATTACAGTGTGCCGGGCCGTGACTTCGAAGAAGTGTCGACACAAATGTACACCTTAGTTATCAATCACAAAGTAAACGACGTGGTAACGCTTCGTAGCCAAACCCGTTTTGGTAGCAACGAAAAAGAGTCAGTAATTGGTCGTCCGTGGTGGAATTCAGGTGAAGAAGCTAACCTATTGAATGCTGAGCGCTTGCAAGCATTGGACGAAGAGACTGATTTATTTGTATCACAACTAGACGCAATTCTTTCACTTGAATCAGGGGCTTTGAAGCATCGAGTTGTGCTGGGTGCAGAAGTAGCAGAAGAAGAGCGTACCAGTTTTGGTGTGACAGCAAATTACACCTATGTCGATGGGCAAGGCAATGTGTTGGAAGCTCCCACCATTAACCCTTTCGACTTGCAAAACAACGTGTTTGTAACAGGAGGTACAACGCGTAGCGGCAATGACACTTCGGGTGATGCGAGCACGGTAGCCTTATATCTTCTAGATACCATCAAAGTCGGTGAGCACCTTCAAGTAGACATAAATGCGCGTTATGACGATTTTGATATCTCCGGTTCTGCGTGTGGTCGACGTAGCGGTTGTTTCGATGGGCTCGACGCTCAAGACAGCTACTTTAGCTACGGTGCAGCGGTGAGCTATATGCCTACAGAGAACGGTAATATTTACCTAAGTCACAGTAATTCTAAGCAGCCGCCCGGCGTAGCGTTAGCGCTATCAACCAACGCCGCGCAAAATGCGGTAAGGCCTGAAAATGCAGTAACCACTGAACTTGGTGTGAAATGGCAGTTCTTTAACGACCAGCTACTTGTTAGCGGTGCTGTGTTTGAAACTACGAAAGACGTGGTCGATTCACAAAATATTGAAGACGGTGTTACAGTGTATTCGCTAGCGGGTGAGCAAGAGTCTAAAGGCTATGAAGTCAGCGTTACAGGTATGCTAACGGACTCACTATCAATCTCTGCGAACTATGCGAGTTTAGATACTGAAGTTACCCAGGACACGACAGCGGATTCTATCGGTAACGGTCTACAAGCGTCGCCAGATGATACGGCTAACATTTGGGTTAACTATGCTGCAATGGATAACAAACTGAATGTGGGCGGTGGTATCTATTACAACTCTGGTGAAACCTACTGGCGCAGAAATACGGCTTATTTCACGGTCGATTCTTACACTACGCTTTTCCTAATGGCATCTTATCAAGTGACAGAGGATCTAAAGCTTCAGTTAAACGTTGATAACTTAACAGATGAAGAGTACGTGGTAGATTACAGCGCTAAAGGGCACTTCCGTCCAGGGAACCCTCGAAGTGTAGCTGTCTTTGCTAACTATACTTTCTAATTGAGTATTCGTTATTATAAAACCAGCCTTAGGTAAAAAGACCTCTGGCTGGTTTTTTATATTTTACTCGCTTTGCCACAATGGGAACATCATGCTGGTTAGAATTGAGAACTTCCTTACCAAACAAGAAGTCACCGATGCGGTGTCGCTTCTTGAGAAAGCCGATTGGGTTGATGGCGCTGTAACAGCGGGGCATTTAGCGTTACATGCCAAGAAAAACCTGCAGTTGCCTGAAGATTCTCCCACGGCACGTCAGCTCGGAGATTTCATTTTGAGCTTGATGGGTCAGTCGCAGCATATTCTTGCAGCAGGATTACCAAACAAGATATACCCTCCCATGTTCAACTGCTATCAGAGTGAAGGAGAGTTTGGCGATCATATCGACAATACCATTAGGCGAGTGGCAGGAACCGCTGTAAAGGTTCGTACAGATATCTCAATGACGGTTTTTCTCAGTGAGCCCGAAGAATACGAAGGGGGAGAGCTCGTGATCCAAGATACTTATGGAGAGCAGCGTGTGAAATTCGCGGCGGGCGATATGGTAATGTACCCATCAACCAGTTTACATAGAGTGACGCCAGTTACAAAAGGCCGTCGGCTCGCGTCCTTTTTTTGGATGCAAAGTTTAGTAAGAAGTGCTGAACAACGCCGTATTCTGTACGACTTAGATATGAGTATTCAGGCACTTAGCGCCGAGACGCCTAATAACGCTGAAATTGTCAGGCTTTCGGGTGTGTATCACAATCTGTTAAGACAGTGGAGTGAAACCTAAGCTTAAAGACCTGCAAGTAGTGCGAGTTTGCGCGGTGAAATTTTCTAAGAAATTGACTAAGCTGTGGGCCATAAACAGTGCTTATTTATTTCTTCTATGGAGCCTACGCCGCAAAGCGCCATTGTCATTTCAAGCTCGTCTCTCAACAATCGAATAGTGTGAGCAACACCTAATGCCCCCGCCGTGGCTAACCCGTACATCAGAGGCCGACCAATAAGCACGGCGTTAGCACCCAGTGCCATGAGCTTTACCACATCAGCGCCTCTGCGCACACCGCTGTCGGCCAGTACCATCATTTCATCACCAACCGTTTGGCGAATAATAGGAAGCATTTCTACCGGTGAAGGCACGCTGTCCAAAGCACGGCCGCCGTGATTCGACACTACAATACCCGCTACGCCAAGTTCCGCTGCTTTTTGAGCGTCCAGTGGATTAAGAATACCTTTCAACACAATGGGCAATGACGTGTGTTGCTGGATAAAAGCAATATCGTCCCATGTAGGAGCCTGTGCCATAAGCCCTTGGAATACCACGCTCTTGCCTTCTCCGGGGTGCATTAAGGGAGGAGGCGTATCTATATTGACCGCGCGCACATTTGGAGGGAGCGAAAATTCAGCTCTCTGCTCACGGTTTCGCAAGCCGTTAATTGGCGCATCGATGGTGATTACCAATGCTGAAAACTGAAAATGTTCTGCTTTTTGTATGAGTTCTAGAGTTTGTGAAAGGGTAGGTTGAACATAGAGTTGAAACCAGCGGGGGCTTTCCACCTGACTAGAAATATCTTCAAAGGAGCAACTGGCTAACGTGCTCATCACCCATAAGCCGCCTTGAGCTTGTGTTGCCATCGCCGTAGCAATCTCACCATCGGGATGCGCTAACGCTTGATAAGCAACAGGCCCTGAAATTATAGGGTGTTCAAACTGCTGCCCTAACAACGTGGTTTTAGTTCCCCCCAGTTTGACATCTTTCAAAGCGCGGGGAAGTAAACACAGGTCGTCTAGTTTTTCTCGATTTCTTCGCATCGACAATTCATCTGCAGAGCCACCGGCAATATACGCCCACGATTGTGGAGTTAGTCGCTCCCGAGCCAGGTTCTCGTAATCAGACAGTGCTGCAAGGGTTTTAGGAATTGTATTTAGCGGTGTTTTAAGCATATTCGTCAGTTTTATGTAAAGAAAGTAAAAGGCCTTTCAATATTAATTAAATTGCAAATGATAATAATTGTCATTAAGATGCAGTGCGATTTGAGCACGATTAGCCACTTCTTGCAAATAAGAAGAGAAATAAAGCGATGAAAATTCCCTTTGACAGACAGGGGATGCAAGTTTCTACGGATAGTCTCACTTTTGGGCATTCTTTCTTGGAATAACAATAATCACACCAATTGCCCTAACTCAAATAGTTAGTGCTTTGCTCATGTTTGGCGTTAGAGCCATTTATGAAGTTAAGCCGCGCGTAACAAGACACAACATTTTGAAATGGCGAGCCACTGGCTGGCCAACACTCAACACATTAAGGATTATCAAATGCCTGTAAATGGTAAGCGCATTATTTTGTTAGGAACCCTGTTTCCCATGTTGTCAGCGGGTGTGCTGGCGCAAAGCGAAGAGATAGAAACGCTCGACACCACCGTTGTGCAATCTGCGTCTGAAGAGCTGAAGCAAGCCCAAGGCGTGTCTATCATTACGGAAGAAGATTTCAAACGTCGTCCTGTCACTAACGATATCGCTGAAATTGTAAGAACCATGCCGGGTATCAACCTTACAGGTAACTCAAGCTCAGGACAGTATGGCAACAAACGTCAAATCGACATTCGCGGAATGGGTCCAGAAAATACGCTTATTTTAATTGACGGCAAGCCAGTGTTGTCGCGTAACTCTGTAAAAATGGGCCGTTCAGGCGAGCGAAACACACAGGGCGACAGCAACTGGGTTCCAGCTGAAGCGATTGAGAGCATTGAAGTTATTCGTGGTCCAGCAGCAGCTCGCTATGGCTCTGGCGCATCAGGTGGTGTTATCAATATTATCACTAAGTCTCCTGATGAAGCTTCTACCTCTATCACCGCTCAGACCGAGCTTTCTTCAAATAAATACGAAGGCGACAACCGTCGTTTTAACCTAGTAACAAGTGCGCCTTTATCTGAGCGTTTCTCTCACCGCACTATTGTTAACTACAACGAACAGGACGCTGACGACCCACGCGTAAATTTAGACGCAACAGACGTAACTACGGGCCGCGGCGGTACAGCAAAAGCGGTAGGTGCAGGACGTGAAGGTGTTGAAAATATCGACGTGCGTACTCTTGTTCGCTTCGACCAAGATGATATTAATCGCTGGGACTTTGAAGCAGCCTATAGCCGCCAAGGCAACCGCTATGCCGGTGACAATGCATTTCAAGGCGTAAGCTACCCCGTTGACGAAAACGGCAACGTCATCATACCTGAACCTGAAGACCTGGCAGAAACTGATGCTCAGAGCCTAATTGGTGAAGAAACACTAGTAATGCA
>NZ_JAFLMX010000130.1:0-27685 GCF_017849675.1 Alteromonas sp. AO-Serp | reverse complement strand
CTTAATGTCGTGAATAAAGCCCATATCAAGCATTCTGTCGGCTTCATCCAATACCAACACTTCAAGCTGAGAAAACTTAACAGCGTTTTGCTGGTAGAGGTCAAGCAGTCGTCCAGGCGTAGCAATTAACACATCCACACCTTTACGCAGCTTCATCATTTGAGGATTAATACCTACACCACCAAATACCACGGCAGTTTTTAACGGCAAAAACTCACTGAACGCTCTGATGCTTTCTTCTACCTGAGCAGCAAGTTCTCGCGTGGGTGTTAAGATAAGTGCCCGAACATTGTTGCCAGATACAGGTTGTCCTTCCATCAATCTCTGTAAAATAGGAAGTCCAAATCCTGCAGTTTTCCCTGTTCCCGTTTGCGCAGCTGCCAACACATCCTTTCCTTGCAATACTTCTGGTATTGCCTTTTCCTGGATTGGTGATGGTGTACTAAACCCTCGTTTTTCAATAGCTTTTAACAAGGGTTCAGCGAGCCCTAATTGGGTAAATGACATTAATAAACTCCTGTCATAGGTATTTATAAAAAATTGCATACCGCAAAGGTATAAGCGTTAGTGCTTTATTGCTAACCGTGGGGGTTATAGATTACTGGGAAAACCTAAAGAGATACGCCATTGCCAACTTGGCTTATTGGTGTTTGACATCAAGAAAAGAACGTAGGTGTTTACTCTTACAAATTGCGCGCGGAGTCTACCACTAAAAGCCGAAAGCCACCAGCGCATTTTTTGTTCAAAATCTAGTTAAGCTTGTCTGACGTTTCACTTAATAAGTTCCGATTTACATAGCTTAAGAGCATGGGAAGTTTTATCGGCTTTTCGCACTAAGAGAATGGTCTTATACCGTAACGTCTTCCCTCATTTTTAGGAGAGATATTGTTATATTTATATTTTTATCAAAACGATAAATATCTATTTAGTACGAATTTTGCGACCTAGAAACGTAAACTTTTCATGTAACAGAGTTTAATTATATTTATCAACACCTTAAGAAATTTCGCTTTTAAGAGTGTGCGTTAAAAAAACAAGTTAAACAGGGCTCTTCTACGTAAAAACACCTCAAAATCTTTGAAATTAAAGACAACTTGATAGCCAGTTTCTGTTGGATAGATAAAAAAAGCTTTACCATATTTGTTATAACAGATAAAAAGCGCGCAGTTATTCCACGCTCAAATTACATCCACGCTGCTGCAGTGTGGTAAACAAGTGAAGTAGAAAACATGAATGTTGATAGTTTAACCCAGCACTTTGAGGAAAAGTTGGCTTTAGTCAAAGCATCGGTGATGTCTGATAGCTTTGTTATCCAGCTTACAACAATCGCAATTATTTATTGCGTTGCGTTTTTGCTTGCACGACAAGTAAAAAAGCCATTTAAGTTTACCCGAGAAAAGCCACAGCAAGGCGCACATACTATGCACGGCTTTTTATACAATCTGGGTGAGGCACTATTCCCGCTTATCACCATCAGTATGCTAAAGCTTACTACCGTGTTGGGGGCGCAATTTCAGTTTGATGCATGGCTATTGGAAATAGCCGTTGTTGTAGCACTAATGCTGTTTGTTAATTCCTTGATTACTGGTTTTGTCGAAAACAACACCATTGCAGCGTTTATGCGATGGGTAGGTTTACCTATCCTATTTTTACACTTAGTTGGCGTGCTTCCGCTGATAACTTCAGCATTGGAGTCAATGGCAATATCAGTCGGCAATGTTGAAATTTCAGCGTATGGCGTAACAAGAGTGCTATTGTTTGGTGGCTTGCTGTTCTGGCTAGGCCGCAGCTCGAACGCCATTGGTCAAGATATTATTCGAAACCATAAGTCGCTCGACGTTTCTACCAAAGAAGTGTTCGCAAAGCTGTTTGAAGTTGCCCTGTTCTGTGTGGTCTTTCTTTTATTGCTTAACGTCATGGGAATTAACCTTACCGCATTAGCCGTGTTTGGTGGTGCAGTAGGTGTGGGTTTAGGCTTAGGTCTGCAGTCCATCGCATCAAACTTCATCTCGGGCATCATTATTCTATTGGATAAATCGTTGACCGTAGGCGATTACGTTGAATTGGAAGACGGGCAGAAAGGTATCGTCAGAGAATTTAAAATGCGCTATGCCGTATTAGAGACATATGACGGTAAAGATGTACTGGTGCCTAACGAAAAGTTTATCAGCTCCTTGCTAATAAACTGGACACACAAAAACCAAAAACAACGTTACCGCATCGACTTTTCTGTCGCCTATAAAACTGATATCCGCGCGATGGTAGAGATTATTAAAGAGGCAGTATCGGAACATCCGCAGGTGATCAGTGGCGATGATGTTCCATTTGAAGAGCTGCCTGACTGTGAAATAGATAGCTTTGGCGACTCTGGCGTTAACATGTTCGTCGAGTTTTGGATGGAAGGGGTGGACGATGGTAAAAACCGCGTGGGTGGCGATTTGCTGCTTACTGTGTTTGAAACATTGCGCGAGCACAACATTGAAATACCGTTCCCTCAACGCGAAGTAAGGGTTATCAACGAACAGGGCATTGGTATTCGAAATACCACACCGTAGCTAAACTCGCTCATGACATGAGCGCTTTCAGTCATACCTTCGCGCTGGCTAAAACCTAGCGCGAAGCGTATCCCATTGCCACTCTTGGGCAGACAGACCTAACGTCTGGACAAACTTTGCATAGTCTTCTTTGCCCATCGCTGACGCTACAGTTTTTAATTGAGATTTGGCTTTTATTGCTTTTACCTGCAGTAACTCCAATCGCTTATCGGCACTTGAATCGAAGTTTTCACTGATGATTGCATTCGCTTTATTGGTCGCTTCCCACGCTGTAATAACATAGCCCACCAGCTTTATATAAACACCTACCATACGCTTTCGCTCAAATATGTTCTCAAACAGTGAGCCAGATAACGACTTTTGGAAACTGGCCTCTGTTTCTAAGGCAACAAATTGCTCGGCGTTCTTTAGCTCATTCAGCACATTGTGTAAAAACTTAATGTGGGCGTGCGTATTAAGTGCGTCGACGTGAAGTGCATTAATATCGTCGCTTAGCATTTCTAAATTGACCAACGTTCGTTTAAGACTAGCCATTGTGGTAATTGTCTGTAGAAGCGAAAAATAAAGGTTCAGTGTATCGAATTAAAGATGGGTTTGCGATGGTCTCGCGGGCGTTTTAATCACATTAAGAATTCATAACACAACTTATAGAAATCAATTAAAAAGGGCGCGGAAGCGCCCTTTTAGTTTTTATGTCTATTGAGAATTAGTTGTTAAGCTAATTCGCGATAGTAGTTATATCGCATCTATTTACCCAAGCTGGCGTTTAGATCGTGACGTAAATCGAAACGGTCTAGCGTCATCACTTTGGTCCAAGCGTCGACGAAGTCTTTAACAAAACGGCTTTTCGCATTGTCGTAGGCATAAACTTCGGCCACTGCACGCAGCTCACTGTTTGATCCAAAGACCAGGTCTACAGGCGTACCTGTATACATAACTTCACCAGTAGTTCTGTTTACACCTTCATATACCGACGGGTTATCTGTTTTTCTCCACTTAACGCCCATATCAAGAAGCGTTACGAAGAAATCGTTGTTAAGCGTGCCTACTTTGTCAGTAAATACACCGTGGCTAGTGCCACCTGTATTTGCTCCCAATGAACGCAGACCACCAAGCAAAACAGTCATTTCTGGTACCGTTAGATTAAGCTGATCGGCTTTGTCTACCAGCATGTCGGTTGGCGAACGATAGCTAGCTTCTGCGTTGTAATAGTTTCTAAACGCATCGGCTGTTGGCTCTAACAATGAAAACGAATTAACGTCTGTTTGCTCTTGCGTAGCATCAGTTCGACCCGGAACCACTGGAACAGTAACCTTGACGCCAGCATCTGCCGCTGCTTTTTCAATTGCTGCCGCGCCGCCAATCACAATGAGGTCAGCAAGAGATACTTTCTTCTTAGAAAACATGCGTGAATTGTAGTCTTCTTGCATCTCTTTAAGCTTAGAAACAACGGCTTGAACGGTTTCAGGCTCGTTGGCTTCCCAATTCATTTGCGGTTCAAGGGCAATACGAGCACCGTTCGCTCCACCGCGTAAATCAGATGCTCGGAAGCTAGATGCTGCCGCCCATGCTGTTTTCACAAGTTGCTGAACGGTTAAACCACTGTCTAAGATGTCAGCTTTAAGTTTCTTAACGTCTTTATCAGAGATCGCTTTATAGTCAGCTTTAGGCACTGGATCTTGCCAGATGAAGTTCTCTTCTGGGATATCGTTACCCAAGTAACGTGCCTTAGGACCCATATCGCGGTGAGTTAGCTTGAACCACGCTTTGGCAAACGCCGTTTGATACTCTTTAGGATCCGCTAAGAAGCGCTCGGCAATTTTTCGATACTCTGGATCATACTTAAGCGCCAAGTCAGCTGTAGTCATCACAGGAGGATTTTTCTTACCTTCTACGTGCGCATCTGGTACTGATTTATGAAGCGATTCATCGGTAGGGATCCACTGGATAGCGCCGGCAGGACTGCGAGTTTGCTTCCACTCAAAGCCCAATAAGTTTTGGAGATATAGGCTCGTCCATTTAGTAGGTAGCTGTGTCCAAGCACCTTCCAAACCGCTCGTTACTGTGTCTTCTGCATTGCCTTTACCGCAATTGTTCTTCCAACCTAGTCCCTGCTCTTCTAAGCCTGCACCGCCTGGCTCAGCTTCTAAACAATCAGCAGGCTTGTGTGCGCCGTGCATTTTTCCAAATGTATGACCACCCGCTATTAGCGCAACGGTCTCTTCGTCATTCATCGCCATACGGCCAAATGCAGTGCGAATATTTTTCGCAGATCCCATCGGATCAGGCACACCTTTAGGGCCTTCAGGGTTAACATAGATCAAGCCCATGTGCGTTGCCCCCAACGGGCGCTGAAGCTTACCGTCGCGCTCTTCACGATCGCTCGCAAGCATTTCCACTTCTGGGCCCCAATAAACCATGTCAGGTTCCCAGTCGTCGGTACGACCACACGCAAATCCATAGGTGTCAAAGCCCATGTTTTCCATGCCTACGGTACCCGCAAGGATCATTAAGTCGCCCCAAGATAAACTTTCACCGTACTTTTGCTTAATAGGCCAAAGCAAGCGACGCGCTTTATCAAGATTTCCGTTGTCTGGCCAGCTGTTCAGCGGATCAAAACGCATTTGACCACCGTCACCACCGCCACGACCATCTAGCGTACGATAGGTACCTGCACTGTGCCATGAAAGTCGAATGAAGAAAGGACCATAATTTCCGAAGTCGGCCGGCCACCAATCTTGAGAAGTGGTGAGTAGCTCATTAACATCTTTTTTTACTTGGTCGAGATCTAGCTTAGCGAATGCCTTTGCATAACTGAAATCATCACCTAGTGGGTTTGAACGATTATCGTGATCTCTTAACGGAGAGAGATCGAGCTGATCAGGCCACCAAAATTGATTATTTTTCGCTTGAAAAGCTTTAGCAGTGCCCGTGCCTTTAGCACCCGCAGGCTTACTAATTTGATCGTTGGCAATAGCCCCTGTTGCACCAAGCGATAGGGCAACAAGTACTGATAATGTGGTTTTTTTAAACCTGTTTATAGTCATGGTCTTTTCCCGTCTGAGTTTGTTGTAGTTACCAAAGCGTGAGTGCGAATCACACCACTAATTTGTTAACATTTTGTTTACCTCATAATCAGTTAAAAGATAGACAGGCTTAGAGAATATTTACAGTTGATAAAATGAATTCAACTGATTAGAAAATCCAATCAATGAAAAGTTGATTAATTTCAATATTTTAAAAACCCAGTTCACTTTATGACGTAAACGACTGTCGCTCAGTAGAACTATGTAATGCGGAAAATGAGCTAGATCTGTGAATCTCTTTCAGAGATTGGGAAATTTTTTCGCTTCTTGAAGAGTGAAACTTTTCCATACTTTCTATAAGCGGCTAAATAACCAACTAAAAAGTGTCGGTTTATGTAAAGTTTTCATCTAATTGAAATACATTCTGCAATTTCTACCATGGCACAGCAATTGATACAGAGATGATGCAATTAAAGACGCATTAACTTCAGATAAGAAGTCGATGGAATGTTAAAGAAGTAATGAGGATGAACTTATGAAAAACACACTTAAGACACTTACCGGACTTGCAGCTGTTGCCTCTATCAGTGCTATGGCTTCATTCGGTGCGCATGCTCAATCAAATCAAATTGAAGCAAAAGACAGTGGTTTTTATGTAGGTGGTAATTACGGTTACCTACGCGTTGAAGGTGAAGATGACTTTGACGATGACAAAGATGTTTGGCAAGGCCTTGTTGGATATAAATTCAATGAGTGGATTGCAATTGAAGGTGGTTACATCGATTTTGGTGATTACGGTAACGACCTTGCAGGTGCTGAAACAGACGGCTACACAGCGGCGATCAAGGGTATTCTTCCATTAACAGAGCGTTTTTCTCTCTACGCGAAAGCAGGTCAACTTTGGTCAGAAACCGAGTATAACTTTGCTGGCGTTTCACGTGATAACGATGACGAAAGCTTGTTTGTAGGCGCAGGTCTAAGCTACGCGATTACTAGTAACTTTTTAGTAAACGCCGAGTACACTGTTTATGATACAGAGCTTGATGCAGACGAAGCGTTTGATGACATTGACGACACCGATTTTGAAACCGATCTTAAGCAAGCCAGTATTGGTGTTGAGTATCGTTTCTAAGACATTTGTTGCCTCACGTTTAACAACGTGACTTAATGAGAATGCTAAAGCCTTGGCAACATTGCCAAGGCTTTTTACTTTTTGCTACCCATCTATTTTCTGGATGAGCTGCGCCAGTTCCTCAATTTTTGACACTGTCGTTTTAACTAAGTTGTCAATTTCATTGGATGAGGACTGGGAGTTACCTGCTAACGTTCGTACTTCATCAGCCACAACCGCAAACCCTCTTCCCATTTCACCTGCTCGTGCCGCTTCTATCGCTGCATTTAGCGCTAGCAAATTAGTTTGCTCAGAAATAGAATTAATTGTGCCCACTATATTACTTATAGTCTGGCTGGTAACCAGTAGCTCTTTCATAGAATCTTGAGTATCGTTCACCGCTTGTTTTCTAGAGGTGATATTAACGGCAAAAAAGACATAACGTGTTACTTGCCCGTTGAAGTTCTTAAGTGCGCTGATTCTCGCGTCAAAGGCAAGATAACGCCCAGCCACTTGAAACTCAGTAATTTTTGAAACAAAACCAGCGCTCTCTAGAGTAGACTTGTCCTCTGCAGAAAGACTATTCATTACCTCATTTGCAAATGATTCAGAGCTCATTACCCCGTTCAATGTGTCGCGTAGTAGTTTGTTTGCCTCAACGACTTCACCATTAGGCTTCATTTCAAGAAGAACAAGTGCACTGCCTATAGCTTTTAATTTGTTAGTAAAATCTAAAGCCATTTGCTTAACACGAGTAATATCAGCCTGAACCGCGATAAAGTTAACGAGTTTTTCTTCTTTGAAAACGGGGTTTATTGATAGTGAAGTCCAGTAAGGTGTACCGTCCTTTCTATAGTTAAGAATTTCATCATAAAATGCTTCGCGGTTTTTAATTTTTTGTCGTATCACATCCACAGTACGTTTATCGGTTTCCTCACCTTGTAAAAATGATCCAGGTTTCTTGCCTTTTACTTCGTCCAGCTCCCACCCCGTCAACCGGTAAAACCCGTTATTAACGTACTCTATGAGACCATCTGCATCAGATATAATAACGGCATTGTCTGTTTCGTTGGCAACCAGCGAAAGCATACGTTGTAACTCTCGCTGCTCTACTTCTTCTGTTACATCTTTAATAAATGCTGTGTAGAGGGTTCGGTCAGCCAGCCTTACTTTAGACAAAGACAGCCTGCCCCACAGGCTTCTACCGTCTTTCCGCTCCACTTTAACTTCGCGGCTGGTTCCGACAATTTTGTCTTGGCCTGTTTCTCTATTTGCGTTGACATAGTTATCGTGGTTCGCTTGAATCGCCTGAGGCACTAACATCTTCACATTTTGGCCAATTACTTCATCTCTTGTGTATCCCCATAGCTTCTCAGCGGATGCGTTGAACAAGGTTACGTTGTTGTTTTCATCGATACACACCACAGCATCTAACGCTTGCTCTAATGTTTGCTCCACTATTTCGCGAGACTCTCGCTCTTCTGTAACGTCTCGAACGAAAGCGGTGTAGTGCTTCTTTCCTGCAACAATAACCTGAGATAAAGCAAGCTGAACCCAAATTCGCTCCCCACTTTTTGTTTCTAATTCGACTTCTCGCGAGCTGCCAACGATTTTATTAACATTTGTTTGTCGATGAGAATTAACGTAATTGTCGTGATTTGCTTTGTGTTCGTGGGGAACCAATAGTTTGATATTTTTGCCTAGTACCTCGTTTGGCGTATAGCCCCATAACTTTTGAGCGGCATCGTTGTAAAACGTAATGTTGTTTTTTTCATCTATGGTAACTACAGCCAAGATTGATTGAGCAAGCGCCTGTTTCGCCGCATTTTCCTTTGAAAAAAACTTCATTTATCTAGACCTTCTCGTTAAATTTTTTAAGTTATATAGAAGATCTTTCCCTGTTTTTCCAACTGTGAATATTAAACTCGTTTCACAGTGAAAATATTACACATTGCGAACTGATACATCTTACACACGAGCTCAAAAACTCTAATTATCAATAAAAATCATTTACTTATATTTTTCGTTCTTACGTTTTATAGAGGTACAAATTCTGCAACAGAATACAAATAGTGAAAAATGAATAAATAGGAAACGTCACATGCAATCAGGAAAGAGTGTATTTCAACCCGGTCAAAACTGTTGGGTAGAGAGCAAGGCTCGTTTTTCTACACCTTTGATAGATTGCGGAAACTATTATAAAGCCTTGCACAGCTCTATCGTTAAAGCTAAGCACAGTATCTTCATTGTTGGATGGGATATAGATAGCCGCATTCGCTTGCTGAGAGGCGACGACGAAGCGAACAGTGAAGCGCCGAGCGTAATAAGTGATTTACTTAAGTGGAAAGCTGAGCAAAATCCTGACATTAAAATTTACCTGCTACGTTGGGACTCATCACTAGCCTTTTTCGCGCAGCGCGAAATGTGGGCGAAGGAAGTGTGGGAAGAAAAAACTCCAGACAATGTGCAAACCGAGCTCGATGACACGATTCCGATGGGCGGAAGTCAGCACCAAAAAATTGTGGTTATCGATGATGAACTCGTATTCTCAGGTGGAATGGATGTATCCACTAACCGCTGGGATACCCGTGACCATCCCGTAGTTTCAGAAGAGCGTGATGGGCCTGATGGGGAGTATGGTCCTCTTCATGATGTGCAAATGGTATCAAGTGGACCTGTAGTAGCCGACTTTTCAAAATTAGTTCGATGGAGGTGGCAGCGTGTTGCTGACTCTTCACCTATTGATATCCGCGAGGACGCGCGCATTGATGAAAATGCCCCGTTGCCTGATGCTTGGCCACAAGATTATCCTCCCCTTTTTGAAGACGTAGAGTGTGCACTTGCCAGAACAATTCCATTTATGGATGAGGTCGAGCCTGCTCAAGAGGTACGTCATATGCTGCTTGATCTTATCGGTGAAGCAGAGTCTGTAATCTACATTGAGAATCAGTTCACAACGCGTCAGGAGATCGCTGAAGCGCTAAATAAGCAGCTCAAACTGAAACCTAATCTTTCGGTCATTATCGTAAGTTCCTACGAGCCAAAAGGTAAGTTTGAATGCGAAGCATTTTGGGCAAGCCGCATAGAATTCAAGGAAATTTTAGAAAAAGGGATTGACCCTAAGCGAGTAAAACTGACTTATTCTTCAATTGAAGACATGCAAGGCCGCAAGGCATACAAGCGCATCCACTCCAAAGTGATGACCATCGATAACAAATACCTTGTTATCGGGTCATCAAACTTGAGTAATCGCTCAATGACGCTAGACACCGAAATCGACACGGTGTTGTTCGGTAACACTAAGGACAATCAGGCGTGTATTGAGCAAGTGAGAAACGACTTACTCGCAGAGCACACGGGACGCGATATTGATGCAATGCCAGCGTTATTCAACAATGAATATCCGGTTGAAGCATTAATGCAGGATCAGATAGCACACGGCTACGTACTTACCGAAGTTCGCGATGAGGTGTTTACCGAACAATCCGTTAAGAATGTGTTCAGAGCGTTATCTGACCCTGAAGAACCCCTTATTTCGGTGCCAACCTTTGATGGAGCTGCTATGCCTGCTCGTAACCCAAGACGTCGCAGTATTATGATTTTGATTGGTCTTGCCATCATTGCTGTTCTTGGCGGGCTTATGTTTTGGGCTAGCCAGTCCATACCATGGTTAAGTTCCGACAGCATTAACGCCTTTTTAGAGAAAAGTCGTGGAACCTACTTTGCTCTGCCTACCGTGTTGCTGGTTTATGTGGTCGGCGGCGTTTTATTCTTCCCGGTCACTGTACTGTCACTTGCTGTGGCTGCTATTTTTGGTCCTGTATGGGGGCCCATCTACGGCATCATGGGAGCACTAATGAGCTCTGCAATCATGTTTGGAATAGGCAAGCTATCAGGCAACGCGGGGCTTAGAAAAATTGGAGGTCCAAAGGTAGCTGCCGTTGATGAAAAACTAAAGCGTAGCGGTATCGTTGGCGTCGCGGCCATTCGAATGTTGCCTGTAGCGCCCTTTAGTTTGGTGAATTTGGTAGCGGGTATCTCATCTATTGGCATTTTCCAGTTTTTAGTGGGGACATTTTTAGGCATGTTCCCGCCCATGATTGCGAAAGGGCTTGTGGGTGATTCGATAGCACAAATTTGGCAGAACCCTTCTGTGGAAACCATTAGCTATTTAGTTGGCGGTATCGTTTTATGGGGCCTTATGATTTGGGGCTCGCAAAAATTTGCCCGCTACTACCAAGCTCGAAAGGAGTCGGGGAGTCAAGATACTGCCAGTGATAATAGTGACAAAGATGAGGTAGAGAAATGTGCCGCATAGTGACCTACAACATTCACAGCGGAATAGGTAGAGACAAAAAGCACGATTACAAACGCATAGGGCAATTCTTGGCAAACAGTGGCGCCGACGTGGTGCTGCTGCAAGAAATGGATACTCGTCCCTCTGAGCGAAGTACAACACAGGACGTTAAAGATATCTGCGCTGAAAACACGTTTAAGCTCATTCCATCACCAGCCATTAGGGAATCTGATGGCTGGTATGGCAACGCCATCCTAACTCGCTTTGACGTATTAGCGCACGATACACTGGATGTCAGCCAAAACGGGCGACAGCCTAGAAATGTTCAGATTGTAGAGCTCAAGACAGAGAAGACCCCCCTTACGGTGGTGAATACCCATAAGGGGCTTAAGAAGCTAGAACGTCGCTCACAGTTTTCTTTGCTTCATGAGCACCTTTCATTGAAGATGAAAGAGAAGCAAATCCCTCTAGTTCTAGCCGGTGATTTCAACGAGTGGCAGTTTTTCTCAAAAGCGTTTAAAGCACTTAACGAATTGCTATTACAGCAAAAAGTGGGGGCAACATTTCCAAGCCACTTTCCTGTATTTGCACTTGATAGAGTATGGGTGTCTGACGACATCAAGGTAAAAGCGTGCAGAAAATTAAAAAATGCGAAAACTCGAATCTTGTCAGATCATTTACCTGTGCTTGTTGATATTGAACTGCCCCAGAACGACTAACCCAGTGCTCTTTTGCACTTAACGGGTTGCATTATTCTCGTCGTACGCGAGATTTAGCCTCATCTTGTGTTGGCACAGTGCTACGCAGGTTGCGCTATGAACGATGAAGCGGCAAATTCTAACGTACCGCACCAGTGTTCCAGTGCGTTTTCTTGAGCCACTACTTTTCTGAGAATATCAATGATCGGACTGCTATCTAGCAGCGTCTTGGCACTCTTGTTTGTCGCAGCGAGTACAGTACGCTGCATTTCTGGCTGTGTTATTTTCAGTGATGAAACTAGGCCAGACTCCTTTAAATGAAAAATAGCTGATGTAGGAAGGATCATCACGCCTTCTCCCTGCATAACTTGCCTAAGGCCAGTCATGAGTTGTCCAGAATAGGCCAAATCGTGCTGCAAACTAACGCCCGTAGCTTTTTCATAGTCAGCAATTAGTTGACCCAATGCATCTTTGTTACCCGGTGATAGCAAAGGTAATTCACTGATTTCCCAAAAACGGATCGTCGTTCTATCTCGAAGCTTGGCGTATTGTTCACACGATGAGGAAGCAGAAAAAACCAAATGAAGATCTTCTTGAATTAGCGGTGTGACTCGCATGAATTTAGGGTCGACAGCTTGCTGATAAGTAAGCGCAACATCCACCTGCTTTGACTCAAGCCAATCATTAATGGTGTAAGACGGTCCAGTGCTGATTTCGACTTTGAGCCCTTTATGGTTCGCCGTTATCTCCGTGAGCAGCGGTAAAGAAAGCACATTGCCGATTGACGGTAGCATGCCTATTTTTACTACCTTCTTTTGTCCAGTTTGAAAGGCTTCCAATGCGGCCTTAACGTTGTCTATTTCGGTTAGCAGCTTTAATGCATGTTTATAAAAAACTTCGCCCGCCGATGTTAGGTTTACTCCCGAAAAACTTCTTTCAAGCAGCGTCGCTTTCATCTCTCTTTCTAAACTTGCCAACTGCTGACTAATGGCGGGTTGAGCGATATCCAATGCTCTCGCCGCCGCAGCAATACTACCCTTACGCACAGTCATAACAAAATAATGCAGCTGTTTTGAATGCACTTGCCCTCCTTACAAAGGTGGTGAGTTCTAGAACGGGAACGGTTTAATGAAGACGGCAGCAACGAATATGCCATTCCATTAAGTTATATGAAGCAAAATTGTAAAAATGGGCTAAAAGCAGTGGGCCATGAAAATCTTGTCTTCCCCCATACTTAAGTCTAATAGCATTAAATTAGCGCCCTGTGAGACAGCTCAATATTTTTCTTATACCCCTGAATAATCTTCTTTCTTCCTGCAAAGCCAAAGAGTTTTTAGCCTTGTTCTTGTACACGAGTGGCTAGACAACAATAACAAGATGCTTCTCGCATCAAAGTAGTGCTCGTGCGTGCCTAAAAAGAGTGCAGATTTTAATAATCCACACCCACAAAACTAAGTAGCAATAAGCACGATTGGGAACACAAATGAAACAGAAAAAGCTCCACACTGCAGTACGTTACGCACTTACCGGATTAACACTTTTCACTACTTCATTGCTTGTACAGGCGCAAGAAGTGACTGAAGAAACCACAGAAGCCAAAGACCTAGAACGCATTGCCGTTGTTGGTGCCCGCGGTGCACCGCGTTCAGTAACCAGCTCTCCTGTACCGGTCGATGTACTCACCGCCGAAGACGTTGAAGCCGTTGCGTTTACCGATATGAACAATGTCCTTATGACACTCGTTCCCTCTTATTCCGTAGGCCGTCAACCCATTTCCGACGGCGGAACATTTATCCGTCCAGCAACGCTTCGAGGTATGCCCACCGACAAAACGCTTGTTTTGGTTAACTCTAAACGTCGTCACAGGGCCGCGCTTGTTTCAATTGGCGGTTCTGGCACACAGGGGCCAGACATCGCAACAATTCCAACCGCAGCAATTCAAAGTGTTGAAGTGTTGCGCGACGGTGCAGCTGCGCAATATGGCTCAGATGCCATTGCAGGTGTTATCAACTTTCAATTAAAAAATAACACCGAAGGCGGCTCGTTCACTGCCGACTACGGCAGCTACTACGAAGGAGATGGTGATCAAATTACCGTTACTGGGAATAAAGGTTTCGCGTTAGGCGACGATGGCTTTTTCAGTATTTCAGCCGAATATTCTGACAGCGAAGCCACCTTTCGTGGTGAGCAATATTGTGAGCCATGGTTCTGTGTGGATGACCAGTCAGATCAATACATCGCTGATGCTACGGCCATGGCCAACAGCGTTCATGGTTCAGACGTAGTCCAACCATGGGGGCAACCAAATACAAGCGGGACGCGTGTTTTCTTTAACGCCGGTTACGCACTATCCAGTGAACTTGAACTCTACGCATTCGGTAACTATTCAGAAAGTGAAGGTGACGGTTCATTCTATTATCGCTATCCAGGCA
Organism: Alteromonas sp. AO-Serp; assembly: GCF_017849675.1. NCBI lineage: Bacteria > Pseudomonadati > Pseudomonadota > Gammaproteobacteria > Alteromonadales > Alteromonadaceae > Alteromonas > Alteromonas sp. AO-Serp. The sequence continues at coordinate 13,566 of NZ_JAFLMX010000130.1, read as the reverse complement.
ATGGCACCATTGAAGACATTCGACTTGAGGACGGTTCAATCTGGAACCCGCTAGAGTTCTTCCCCGGTGGCTTCACGCCTCGTTTCTTCGGTGATGTGACTGACTACTCATTTGTTGGTGGTGTTAAGGGCATGTCGGGCGACCTTACTTATGATATCAGTGGTCGTTACGGCAATAATGAAATCTCTTACACACTAGCCAATACCATTAACCCGTCACTGGGTAACGAGTCACCTACTTCATTTAAGCCGGGTGCCTTAACCAACGAAGAAACACAGATTCAAGCTGACTTCACCTATGACTTGAACCAGTATGTTCTTGCCTTCGGTGCAAGTTACTTAGACGAGTCATACGAAATCTCTGAAGGCGAGCTAAGTTCCTATTTTGCAGGCTCTTACGCCACATCCGACCCTTGGGAGTTTTGTAACGACGACTACACCACTACGGCACTGGGCGCTGCTGTCATTGCTAACGGTTCAACTCTGAATTGTGCCAACTACACCAGTGCTGACAGTAACGACGATGGGGTTGAAGATGATGGATTCGCTGGAGTAGACGCCGTTTATACCGTTGTAGGCGTTGGCTCCAACGGCTTTCCTGGCTATTCACCAGACTATTCGGGCTCATACGAGCGTGACTCATATGCGGTATACACGGATATCTCTGGTGACATTACAGACGAGTTGTTTGCTCAGGCTGCGCTGCGTTATGAAGACTATTCTGACTTTGGCTCAGAAGTAGTATACAAAGTAGCAGGGTTCTATCAGTTTAGTGATGAAGTAGGCTTTAGGTCGTCTTTTGGCACTGGCTTTAGAGCTCCTACTCCAGGTCAGCAGGGCACCACCAACGTATCTACCCGTCTGCCCGATGGCTTCCCAGTAGCAACAGGTCTGTTCCCAGCCGGCGGCGAAGTAGCGCAGGCGCTTGGTGCCAACGAGCTTTCACCCGAAAAATCGACCAACTTTACGCTGGGCATGACTGCGAACTATGGCGATTTAACGCTCACTGTTGATTACTACAACATCAAGCTTGAAGACCGCCTTTACTCTGTGTCTACCCGAGATGTTTCCACCACTGTCGTTACCGATCCTCAAGCAGACGGTTATGACGCCTACCAAAACTATCTAGCCCTAGCAGGTGCCAATGTTTCTGGCGCCGAGTCCATTGGTGGTGTGTTCTTCTTCCAAAACGCTTTCGATACCGTAACCGAAGGCGTGGACGTTGTTGCTACTTACAAGATGGAATCGAGGTTTGGCGCAACCGTGCTAACCGGCTCTGTGAATTACAACAAAACAGAGTTCGATTCTGATCCGAGTGAATACTTGAACGCTGAGGATCAGTTCGACTTTGAAAATGGCCGCCCCGAAATGCGTGGTGTTTTCTCAGTTACCCACAGTTACGACGTGTGGTCTGCCGTTGCACGTCTTAGCTATTTTGGCGAATACGAAAATGCGGGAAGCGATGACGGGGTAAACGCCACGAATATTCAAACCTTCGGTGACGAATATATGTTCGATATAGAGGGCTCCTACCTTATTAACGAGAACCTCACCCTGTCAGTGGGGGTAAGAAATCTCTTCGACAATTACCCAGATGTAAGTACTAACGGCGACGCCTGTTGCGGTGAAGTCTATGACTCTGCCTCGGTGGTTGATTGGCAGGGAGGATATTACTACACCCGACTTGCAGCCCGTTTTTAACTGGCTCCTTGCAAACACCGACATAAGTCGGTGTTTGTGTATGTAGTTAACTGTATATAAGAAAAACTTAAAAGGTCATTCATGTTTAAAGCTGTTTCATGCGGAGTAAAAAGCAAATGGAAATAGAGCTACTGTGGTTTGTAGTTACTTTGTGTATAACTGGTGCCATTGCAGGTATCACGGCAGGTCTGTTTGGTAATGGCGGGGGATTTGTTGTCGTGCCTGCTCTTCTCGCTGTTTTTCCGTTTTTTACTCCTCCATCAGAAGCCCTCGTTAAGGTAGCCATCGGAACATCATTGGCATCCATTGTGGTATCAAGCGCTCGGTCAGTGATGGCGCATCGCGCTAAAGGCGCGGTGGATTTTGACATTCTTCGCTCATGGAGTATTTGGCTTATTCTTGGCGTTGGTGGCGGGCTGCTCATCGCAAACAACTCCAGCGCCAATGGTTTAACGGTCGTGTTCGCCGCTGGTGTTCTACTTTACTCCGTATACTTCCTTTTCCCTGAGTTCGTTGTAAGACCCGGGCTTGTTTTCGATATGCCTAAAGGCATAGGCAAAGCGGTTTTGGCGTTTGTTCTGGGTGGTTTCTCTGCTCTGCTTGGCATAGGCGGCGGTACGCCAACAGTAATCACTATGGTGATGTGCCAGCGCACCATTCAACAGGCTGTCGCGACCGCCGCAGGCGTCGGCTTTCTTATCGGGCTTCCAGGGGCCATTGGCTTTTTGTTTATGAAGCACCCTGAAACCGCCTCGTTGCCGGTAGGCACTATTGGCTACATCAATATACCTGCGCTTATTGCTATCAGTATTGGGGCAATCTTTACCGCTCCAATCGGAGCCAAAATGGCGCACAACTTCAGTGAAAAGAAGCTAAAGCGCTTATTTGGCATCTATCTCGTCATTGTTTCTAGCGCAATGTTCTATAAAGCCATTTAAAAGAAGAAGGAGACAACCCGTGAGTTATAACCGTTCAAGACGCTTGTTTATTGGTGGCACAGTTGCAGCGTCAGCAATAGGTGCGAGTGGCATAAGTCACCTTGTGAGCGCCCAATCTGTTAGCGCAAGCGCTTCCCCATCGTCTGTTATGTATGGACCAAAGCCTGGGGTTGCAAAGCTCAATGCCAATGAAAACCCGTTTGGGCCGAGCCCGAAAGCGCTAGACGCTATCGCAAAAGCATCGGCGGAAGGTGGAGCCTACTATGCTTATCCTGCCGCTATGACACTATTGGATATGATTGCCGAGCGCTATGGCATTACTCGAAAGCACATTTCTTTGAGCGCCGGTTCAAGCCCTATTCTTTCCTACGCCGCCCTTGCGGCCAGCAAGAACGGAATAATTCTGGGCCCGGACCTCTTTTGGGACACCACGTCTAAAGCACCTGAAAAACAAGGTGCGCCAGAAATAGTGAGAGTTGCTAATACGGCAGAGCTTGATATTGACCTTGATGCCATGTACGCCGCAATAGACGACTCTATTGGTATGGTGCACATTTGCAACCCGAACAATCCAACGGGAAAAGTGCTCGATCCGAATAAGCTTCGCGAATTCTGCATAAAAGCATCTAAAAAAACACTGGTGTTGGTCGACGAGGCATATAACGAGCTTATCGATGAGCCTCCTAAGCATTCAATGATTCCGCTCGTTAAAGCTGGTCATAATGTCATTGTAGCGAGAACCTTCTCAAAGATTTATGGCTTAGCAGGTATGCGCGTGGGCTATTTAATCGCATCAGAGGAAAACACTGAGTGGATCAATCGCTATGGCATGGGCGGCTATACATTGAATCAAGCAGGCCTTGCCGCGGCTATCGCCAGCTACAATGACGATGCCTTTTTAACTTTCTCTAAAGAGAAAATTTATGAAGGTAAATCTATGGTTATGGACGCAGTAAAAGCAAATGGATTGACAGCGCTACCTTCTAGTACTAACTTTATTTTTGTTAATTTAGGTGACGGCAACGCAGAGTACTTCCGCCAAGCCATGGCTGAACAGGACGTGCTGATTAGAGGAATCTACCGTACGTACGACAACTGGTCTCGCGTAAGTATGGGAAAAATTGGCGATGTAAAACGCTATGTTGATGCCATGCCCAATGCACTTGAAAAAATGTACACTATGCAAAATACTTAGCTGCAAGGGTGTGCATTGTCGGTCAATGCACACTTCGCTATTTATAGACTTAAATTTTCTGCTACTTCCTCGTTTACTCTCCTAGTCATTTTCAACTAAAAGTCTAATACGCATAAAAGTCACTTCTGTCATATACTCATTTTAAAGCGCCACTGCTCAAAGAATACGCTGATTGGAAAATTTTTACGGTATTGTTGCAGTAACGCTAAAGTTGCACATACTTTACTAAAAAGGCATCGCATTAAATGCCGCTCTAGGAGGCTGTAAATGTCAATTTCTGTATTAGTAGCTGATGATTCTAAGTTGTCGAGGCGTAGTGTGATTCGCTCACTTCCGCAAGATTTAGAGTATGACATCACCGAAGCAACAAACGGGCAAGAAGCCATAAATGCGCTGTCAGAAAGTGAATTTGCATTGGTACTTTTAGACCTAACCATGCCAGAAGTTGACGGCGTTGGTGTGTTGGAATTCTTGCACCAAAGGCCCGACGCCCCAAATGTAATTGTGATTAGCGCTGACTTTCAGCCAGAAAAACAGAAAATTGTCATGTCTCTGGGGGCAAAGCGCTTTTTACGCAAACCGCTTGATAAAGAAGAATTAGCAATGTCGTTGTTTGAGTTGGGGTATCTATGAGCATTGTACTACCACTAGACGAAGAGCAAAGAGATGCCCTTCAAGAACTCCTAAATATTTCCATGGGGCAAGCGGCTAACTCTCTTGCGCAGTTAATTGAAACCAAAATTGATATTTCTATCCCAAAAATCTCAGCGGTTACTCCCACCCAGCTTTACAGTCTCTTATTTGAAACCGAAGACGCTTTCTATACCCGTCAGTCTTTTTTAGGCGACGTACACGGCGAAGTGATGTCTGTGCTATCTCAAGCTGGATTGAGTGAGGTCGCAACGTTAATGGATTACGATGAACCATTAAGCAAAGAAGACATTCAAGAGATTATCTTGGAGCTTTGTAACATTTTGGCAGGTGCGTGTTTGGCTGGTCTTTCCGACCAGTTGGAGCTTACCACTAACTTGAACATGCCCACGTTATTCTTGCCCGATAAAGCGAACTTCGATGAGTTGCAATGGCAGCACAGCTTAGTGATGGAAGTGCAGTTTATTATCGCGATCTCGTCGTTTAGCATGCGCGTTGTTTTCTGCTTAGACGATGAATCTCTTGCACGCATGAAAGACACATTGGATGAGTTACTCGCATAATGTTTGAACAACTGGTAGGTAAATTACCAGTCGGAATTGGTATAGTCGATGAGAGCTTTAAGGTTGTTTATCTAAACGACTTCTTTTTAGATCGACTTCCTCACAATATGCGCGACTGCTATAAAGAAACGCCAGTTGTTGAGTTATTTCAAGGACAAGGTAAGTTTCTAAAACGCAGACTAAAGTCAGTTTTTGTACTGCAGCATCCTAGCTTTAGCTACTGGGAACAACGCCCCCACATCTTTCCGTTTAAGAGCTCTCGCCCTATAACGGGTGAAGAAACACAGATGTATCAAAACATGGAAATCTTGCCCATTAAAGACAAAAACACAGGGCAAAAATTGGCGTGTATTTTTCTGCAAGATGTGACCGCCCAAGCTAGCTATTTTAGAGCCCAGCAAAAGCTTTCTGAAGCTTTGAAGAAAGAACACGAAGCGCAAAAAAAGTTAATTCGCAAACTCGATACCGCACAGAGCCAGCTAATTCAGGCTGAGAAAATGGCTTCTACTGGTCAGCTAGCGGCGGGGATCGCCCACGAAATTAATAACCCTATTGGTTTTGTGAGCGCTAACCTCAATACACTTGAGCAATACGCAACTCACCTTATTGCGATCTGTGATGGCGTTCAGGAGCAACTCGAACACTTCACCGACGAACTTAAAGAGCAGATTGACGCACTGTTTGAGTCTAATCACTACGACTTGTTAAAGGACGATATTACTGAGCTAATTGCCGAATCGACAGATGGTCTTACCCGCGTAAAAGACATCGTCGAAAACCTTAAGAACTTTTCGCTGGAGACTACCGAAGGTGTGCAGATAGTAGATATCTGCGCCGTGTGTCACCAGCTGATCACGCTTATTTCCGCCCAGTACAGCACGCCCCAATATAAATTTGAATGTGAATTAGAGAAAGTGGAGGTAATGGGAAACCCTGGGCCGCTGAAACAGGCGCTAATGAACGTCATGATAAATGCAGCGCAGGCCATAGAAGATAGGGGCTTCATTAAACTTACTGTGCTCGATTCACCTACGTTGGTGACCATCAAAATACTGGACTCGGGTTGCGGTATTCCTACGAAACATCTAAAGCGAGTCTTTGAACCCTTCTTTACTACAAAGCCCGAAGGGCAAGGCCAAGGGCTGGGCCTTTCTGTGGCTTACACCGCCATCGAACAACATCAAGGTAAAATATCTATTAGCAGCAAAGAGGCAAAAGGAACCGTGGTAGAGATCACCATTCCGAAACAGCCTGCAGCACAGCCCCCGTCCAGTGAAGATAATGAAGAGAATAAAGAAAACGAAACGGAAAACTCTCAAACGGCCTAGAAAACAGATAGCCCAGTACAGAGTAGGACGTTGTTAATCCTCACTCTGTTTGTATGTCCTCTGACTGAACTAACAAGCAAGCTTTTTTACTTCACAGGCTTTAAATGTATACACACCCTTGCTGTTTAACGTCCGCGAAATGACTCCTTCATTAAGCAAGTAATTAAGGTGAGACAAACACTCTGCTACTGCAAACACCATGTTGCGACTAGAGAGCTTGCGCTTAAACATAACCGGTAATAACTCTACGACCGTTTGAGGTTGCTCGCAAGCATTTAACAGTGCTTTTAGGTGCTCGTGATGATGAGCAATAAGCGAATCTACTCGCTCATGCAGGCCGATAAAGGGTAGCTTGTGAGCAGGTAATACTGTCGCATCTTTGGGCAAATTCTTGAATTGCGGCAGCGTAGAAAGGTAGTCGTCTAAGGTGTTGGCATCAGGCTCTGTTGAGTAGGCGCCAATGTTTGGCGTGATAATCGGCAAAATATGATCGCCTGATATGAGAATATTTTTTTGCTTATTGTAAAGGCACGCATGCTCAGGAGAGTGGCCGCGGCCAATGATGATCTGCCATTCATTACCGCCAAGCGACAGCGTCATACCATGTTTTAGACGGGTGTAGCTAATGGGTAGTGGTGAAACAACGCTGCTGTAGCCATTGCCTTCACCAGAAGTAAGCTTTGCGATCATGGATTCGTCTAAACCTGCTCGCTGGTAATATTGCACATCCCGCTCATTCGTTGCGCCATTTCTTCCTGCCGCAAACGCTCTGGCAGTAAAGTACTCAATTTGAGACATATAAAAGGGGACGTTATACGTGTCGGCTATCCAGCCCGCTAACCCTACATGATCAGGATGTAAGTGCGTAACGATGACACCAACTATTGGCCCGTCTAATTGCTTGAATATACGCTCCCACAGCGCTTTGGTGGTGGACGTTCCTATGCCAGTATCAATGACCACCCAACCGCCTTCACCGCGGATCAGATACAAATTTATGTGGTCAAGTTCAAATGGGAGCGGCATTGTTAGCCAAAGAACACCATCGGCCACTTCTATTAGCTCGCCCGGCTCTACCTGTTTATCGAATAGATATTCCATATCGCCCTCACCTTTTCTATCGTGCATGGTCTAACGTGCACAAAGACTGTACGTTTTCGTTTTAACTCGCGCTGCTTACAAAAACAAACATATCTGTCGAATAGAGATCTATAGGAGTAGGTGATAACAAACGTTATACTAAGCCTACTGCCGTTTCTCGTGCACAGTGGTAGCGCATTTTTATTGCACCTTTGCGCCAGTTATTGAACAGATAACGGTAATGCGAGTTTATAAAACGTACACGCCCATGAGGCTATTTAAAGAAATTAACGTCAACAAAGCCGGTTAGTAAATTAGATTCATGTCAGCCTCAACAATACAACAAGGGTTCATACTCAATAAAAGTACGTTTACCCGGCGAGGCAAGGTGTATGTTGAGCTATGGGTTAAAACGCCCAGTAGCACCGCTAGGTTAATTTCTTCACCCCAATACCCCACTTGCTTTGTATCTGTTGATCACGCCAATGATTTACGCAATATCGCCGAGCGTATTTCTGCAAAGATCAGTATTTCAGATGACGGGTTTCACACGCTGGAACAAGTTCCTGTTGCGACGGTAAAAACCGCAACCGAATCACACATGCATCAGCTTCGCCAGCATGCGCAGGAAAGCAGTATTGTATTGTACGAAGCCGATATTCGCGTTGCCGATCGCTACTTAATGGAGCGCTTTGTGTATGGCGCGGTGGAATTCCTGGCCCCGCAAGATTTCGACGATACGCCTCAGATCGTTATAGAAAATGCGCAAATCAGACCCTGTCAATTCAGAACCACATTTACATCGCTAAGCATAGACATCGAATGCAATGAGCATGAAGAACTCTTTAGCATTGCGTTAGCCGGTGAAGGACTCAACGTTGTGCTGCTTTTATGCCCGCCACGTTTTGTTGGGCAAACATTGCAAGGACAAAAAGACAGCGCGTACGAGCTCATTACCGTTGAATCAGAAAAAGCATTGCTTGAAGCATTTTTTTCATATCTTACATCCTACGACCCAGATATCATTTTAGGCTGGAATGTTAAACAGTTCGATATGGCGGTACTTGAACGCCGCGCTAGGGCTAACTCGCTAAAGTATGCTATCGGCCGCCACAGCCGAGAGGCTTCTGTAAGGCAGTGGGAGGATCAAACCCTCGTGGATGTGCCAGGACGATGCGTTATTGATGGTATCGAAGCTCTAAAAACAATGACTTATCAATTCGAGTCGTTCTCGCTCGATCACGTATCTGAAGAACTGCTTGGCGAAAATAAGCTTATTCAAGCTGCCGACAAGCTTGAAGCGATAAAGCGTCTTTATCATAGCGATCCCGTTGCACTCGCTAACTATAACTTTAAAGATACGGAACTGGTCAATCGCATTCAGGATAAAACCCAATTTATCGATTTTCTGGCGCTGCGCAGTATTCTTACCGGCCTAGATATGAGTCGCCCCGGGGGGTCAGTGGCCGCGTTTTTAAATGTGTACTTGCCTAAGCTTCACCGCAAGTCTTATGTCGCGGGGGTAAGACCTGAAAATGGAGGCTTGGCTAGTCCGGGTGGTTATGTCATGCGTTCCCAGCCAGGTTTATATAAAGACGTTTTAGTCCTAGATTTTAAGAGCCTGTATCCTTCCATCATTCGTACATTTAAGATCGATCCGTTGGGACTAGCGGAAGGGCTTAAGTCCCCTGACACGGCGATTGAAGGTTTTAAAGGCGCAGTATTTAGCCGCGAATCTCATTTTCTACCTTCCATCATTGAAAACCTATGGCTTCAGCGCGACGAAGCCAAAAAACAGAAAGACGCACCGCGCTCTCAGGCCATCAAAATATTAATGAACTCCTTCTATGGTGTGCTTGGTAGTGGCGGTTGCCCTTTCTACGATCCTCGCCTTGCTAGCTCTATTACACTGCGGGGTCATGAGATCATGCAAACCACTGCGGGTTGGATTGAAGAACTGGGCTATACGGTTATTTACGGCGATACCGACTCAACATTTGTTCATGTAGAAGGTAATGATGCACTGGGTACGCCCCCAGAGACTGGACTTGAGCTCGCTAGCATTATTAATCGAAAGTGGACAGAGTTACTAAAAAGTGAGTTCGACATTGATTGCCACTTAGAAATTGAGTTTGAATCTCACTTTTCTACGTTTTTTATGCCGACGATCCGAGGCTCTTCCGAAGGCAGCAAAAAACGTTACGCAGGAATGAAGGGCGGTGAACTTGTCTTTAAAGGCTTAGAAAATGTCCGCTCTGATTGGACGGTACTAGCTAAAACCTTCCAGTACGAACTGTACAAAAAAGTGTTTACTGGACAGCCTGTTGAAGACTACATAAATAGCACGATAGCAGCGATAAAGTCCGGTGAAATGGATCACGCTTTGGTCTATAAAAAGCGGCTGCGAAAGCCTTTGTCGTCGTATACCAAGTCGCTGCCTCCCCACGTAAGGGCAGCGCGATTAGCCGACGAGTACTATAAAGAACAGGGGTTGCCACTTCGCTATCAGTTTAATACTACCATTGCTTATGTTATTACGGTACAGGGCCCTCAAACCGCAGAAACCGCCACGGCCCCCCTTCAATATGACCACTATATTGAAAAGCAAATCCAACCCATTGCCGATAGTATCTTGCCTCTTATCGGCCTGAATTTTGAGACAATAGCGAACGATCAACTCTCGCTGTTTTAATCTCATTAATGGGGTTCTATCTATATCTGAGATCAGCTTAAGTTTGACGTATGAAGATCTTGCAAACACTGCGACAATTTAACATAGCAATAACATTGAAATCCTTGCCTTAAATTTTTATTACCTCACTAAATCAGTTAGTTATGCATTTGGCACATTCAATGAATAATGAATTACGTAAGTCATTAGCGGTGTCAGATTGAAACTTACTTCCAATCTGCACCTATGTTGAGGTCTGTGGACCTAGTGGTTAGGGCAATTGAACGCCCGAGTTCACTGTAAAAGCCAGAAGGAATTTGATTATGAAGATCACAAAACTAAGTATGATTACCAGTGCTGTTATTGCTGCAACACTATCTGCTTCAGCAGTAGCAGGCCACCACGAAGAGAAGATCTCGATGGGATTTAACGCAATGGATAAGGATGGAAACGGCTATATCGTCGGTTCAGAGTCTTCAGGCGTTATTGACAGTAAGCTTCTTGCAAAAATGGATACCGATGGTGACAGCATGATTAGCCGTGTTGAATTCAACAAGTTTGTTGATGAAAAACCATCAATGTTTAGCGACGACATCATTACTCAGGTGAAAACTGAAGGCACCAATGACGCTCTACTCTCGGAAAAGGGCAACCCTGAATTATTCTCTAAAGCAGACAGTGAAATGATATCAGAGAAGAATAAGGAGCTTCGTACTGAAATGTCAGCCACAGCCGACAATAAGTTTACTGAAATCGATGTAGACAGCGACGGTAAGCTTACAGCCGAGGAGTTAAAGGTTGCACATGTCGAAGGTGACTTTGAGATGATGGACGCAAATGGCGATTCTTACGTTACCCGTATGGAATATCGTGCCTACTTCGAAGGTATTGAGTCTGAATAGACACTCACCTTTCGTAAAGTAAAAATTTTAGGAAGCCTCCTTCGTCGGAGGCTTTTTTGTTTCATTAAAGTCGAGACAATTTTCTTTAGACATCAAATACATTGTCACTTTTGGTTATTACTCTCCTTTCAGCGTGTACGACGAGTCACACAAATTCATCGTTGAATAACCCCATATACGACTAACATCTTGTCGACAAAACCCGTTTGCAACAATATTGTTAATAAAGATTGAATTATTTGTTTTATTCGTTGCGTATTCAGCATTTACTGCAATTGTTGCCATTGGTTATTTGGAACCAAAAGCCGAAACAGCCAACTCTATTATTTATATATAAATCAGATGCGTACGCGCATGGAGGCAAGATATGATGGAATCAAAATTTACACCGAACTCACTACTCCCTCTTCAGAAAAGTGAGTTTACTGGCTCTGATGACGCTGAGCTGACGTCGCTCACTATCGGTCAGTATTTCAAAAATGTTGTCGACAATTATGGCGATAACCCAGCGATTATTGTAAAACATCAAGACGTTAGCTGGACCTATCAGCAGTATTGGTATGAAGTAGAACGTGTTGCTTGCGGCTTACTTGCAAACGGTGTAGAACCTGGCGACCGTGTGGGTATATGGTCTCCGAACAATATCGAATGGTCGATCGTACAGATGGCCACTGCGCGGATCGGGGCGATCATGGTATGCCTGAACCCTGCTTATCGTCCTGCTGAATTAGCGTTTGCTATTAATAACGTTTCCGTAAAATACTTAGTCATGGCGCAGTCATTCAAGCAGTCAAATTACGTCGCCATGTTGAAAGAGCTTGCGCCAGAAATAGACAGCCAAGTTAAGAACACACCAAGGCGTCCTCTAACGCTTTCTAAGTTGCCTTCACTTAAATATGTATACACTATTGGCGATAAGCCTGTAGAAGGATTACAGGCTTTTTCTGCATTACAAATAGAACCAACGGAAGCGCTTAAATCTCAGTTGGAGGCCGTTGAATCGAACCTTAGCGCGGATGATAACATCAATATTCAGTTTACCTCTGGCACGACGGGAAATCCGAAAGGCGCAACGTTAACGCACCGAAACATTCTAAATAATGGGCTATTAGTATCACAAGCAATGAGGTTCACACACAAAGACAAACTTTGTATTCCCGTTCCGCTTTACCACTGCTTTGGAATGGTATTGGGCAACTTAGTTTGCTTAGCATCAGGTGCATGCGCAGTATTCCCCGGGGAGTCATTCGACCCTGAGACAACACTCCGTACAGTAGAAAAAGAAAAGTGCACGGGATTACATGGCGTACCAACCATGTTTATTGCCGAACTCGAACTATCCAACTTTAAGAGCTTTGATCTATCAACACTAAGAACCGGCGTTATGGCAGGTAGTACCTGTCCAGAAGAGCTCATGCGAAAGGTCCATAGTGAATTTCATATGACAGAAGTCGTCATAGGTTATGGTCAGACAGAGTGTAGCCCTATCAATCATATTACTGACATTGACTCGCCATTTGAAAAGCAGGTCAAAACTGTTGGACGCGCTATGCCCCATACAGAAGTGAAGATCATAGATCCCCAAGGCAATACGGTGCCTATTGGAGAGCCGGGTGAGATTTGCGCGAGAGGCTACTGTGTAATGAAAGGTTATTGGGGTGATGAGGTTAAGACAAAAGCCACCATAGACGATGAAGGTTGGCTCCATTCTGGTGATCTCGGAGAAATGGATGAAGAAGGCTACGTCACAATAGTTGGTAGAATAAAGGACATGATTATTCGCGGCGGCGAAAACATTTATCCACGAGAAATTGAAGAAGTCTTGTATCAACATGCGGATGTGTCAGACGCCGCTGTCTTTGGTATTCCTGACAACAAATATGGCGAGCAAGTATGCCTATGGATTAAGGCAAAGGAAAATCGACATATAGACGAAGATCAGATACGCGACTACCTGAAATCCAAACTAGCCTACTTTAAAGTACCCAAATACATCAGCGTAGTGAAAGAGTACCCCATGACGGTAACAGGGAAGCTTCAGAAGTTTAAAATGCGCGAATACATGATAGAAACACTGAAGAAGCAAGCCCTACAAACCGAAGCATAATCCCAGCAAATAGTGGGGTCAGAGTACATTTCGAAAATTGGGGTCAGAGTACTTTTTAAAAGATAGCGCTTTAAAGTACACTAACCCTACATTCGTATTTCCAACGCTTGCACCTACAGTCTGTACCTATCTACCGTATTTTCAAACTGCCTGTTATATACCCTAGAGAGTTAAAGAGCTCGGATTATTTAGTTAGCCCACAATAATGGGGTCAGAGTACATTTCTTTTTTTAACGAGAGTGAGAGCCAAAAAGTATTCTGCCCCAAATTTGCGGTTTTGCTGAGGGGATTGGGGATTAATGTACTCTGACCCCATTATTTTTCTTTCTTCCAAACGCAAAAAACCCGCCGTTAGGCGGGTTTCTTTAATTGGGACCTGGCAGTGTCCTACTCTCACATGGGGAAGCCCCACACTACCATCGGCGCTAATA
>NZ_JAFLMX010000093.1:0-8935 GCF_017849675.1 Alteromonas sp. AO-Serp | reverse complement strand
ATGTCATACGGCAAACTGTCGCGCTTTTCCAAAATGTGGTTGTAGTACGCCAAGCAGCCCTCACCGCCCTCGGCGGTGTCGATATCAGGGCACAGCGGCAGCCCCCAATTACCCAATTGCTTAAGGCGCTCGCTATGTGTTGTGGGTAATTCAAAACTTTCAGGTTGCACTACGCCTAGCGAATAAGCATAAAACATCAGCGGGCGCTTGGCCGTAATTTTAGAGTCTAGCTGTCGTAAACTGCCAGCAGCAGCATTACGAGGGTTGGCGAAAACCTTACCACCCGTTTCTTTTTGGTGTTCGTTGAGCTTTGCAAAGCCCTCACGAGGCATAAACACTTCACCGCGCACTTCTACGCGCTCAGGATAATGCTCACCACGAAGCGTTAACGGCACATTAGAAATGGTACGCACGTTAGCCGTGATATTCTCGCCTACCTGGCCGTCACCACGGGTGGCAGCACGCACTAATTCGCCATTTTCATACAGAATACTTACCGCTAAACCATCTAGCTTGGGTTCGCAGCTAAAATCTAACGTTGCCGAATCTTTTAGTCTGTCTTTTAAACGTTTTTCGAAGGCAAGCAGTGATTCTTCATCAAAGGCGTTATCCAGCGACAGCATAGGAACATCATGGGTAACTTGTTCAAAGGCCGATAACGCTGCGCCCCCTACTTTTTGACTGGGAGAATTCGGGCTTTGAAGCGTAGGATATTGTTTTTCTAGCGCAATAAGCGCCTGCATATCTCTATCATATACTGCATCAGGAACCGAAGGGTCATCCATCACATAGTACTGATAGTTGTACTCATTAAGTGTGTTGCGAAGTGTTGCTATTTGTTGCTTTGCTTGTTCTAAAGAATCTGACATGGAGTTGTTGTCACGCCGTTTAAATAGTTAAAAGTATTACAATTCGTTGCCAAGGCCTATTCGCCCAAGCCGCTGTATGTTTCAAATGGGCTGCAAAAACCTGATCTATTTCAGTCAGGTTGTGAAACGTACAGCCACGCTACAATGCTATGGCTTGCTAGCCCTTGTTATACATCAAAGATCAATAGACCCTAATCAATAGAAAAGGACCTGGGTATGAGCCAAGTCCTTTTTTGTTTTTGCACCTACATGAATAATCCATAAGATTGAGGCGCAAGTGATAAATTAACGCTAGCTGCGCGCAATCATACGCTTGCGCTCGAACTCACGAATTTTCTCGACGTATTGCTGTAAGCCCTGCTTCGTTAATACGCTTCGGCGCCCATCAAGTACTTGTGCGCCGAACTCATCTGCCAATTTGCGGGCTGCATTGTGCATCATGTTAAACACTTGATGAGGGTCACCCTCAATAGGCAATATCATAAACAGTGAAATACCTTGGGTTTCAAAGTTCTCTAGGTTATCAATATCAAAAACCCCAGGCTTAAACATGTTAGCAAGGCTAAACAACACTGGCCCTTTGCCATTTGAGTTTACGTGGCGGTGGAAGATGTCTTGATCGCCAAATTTAAACCCTAATGTTAATAACATAGGTAATAGTGCAGCGCCTGAAATGGGCTCGCCTTCTGGCGTTCTTACATTTAATACTAAAACCTCGGGTTCAATCGACGACTTAGCGGTCTTTGGTGTACTTCCAGCACCATCATTGCCTGACTCATTAGCACTAAAGCTTTCATCGCCAAAATCAGCGCTAGCTGCTTCACTGGTGTCAAAATCAATACGCATTTGATCGTCACCAAAATTCGGCTCTTCACGTCTTCTCACTGGCGTTTTGCTTCGTTTATTACGTGCAAAACGTCGAGGCTGTTCATTTTCTTCATGAACATCGCTGGATGAAACAGACTCTTCGGGTGCATCTAAACTAAAATCAGCAACTTCTCTTTCGTTTTTAGCCGGCGGCTGCACTGTTTCAGGCTCTTCCTCCAGCGTTGGGTCGATATAAAACTTCTGTGCAGGACGAGCTGGCTCTGCACGCCCTCTTTCTTGATGACCGCCCGCCTGACTCTGAATTGGGTCATGCGATTGCGCGTTATCCGCTCTCTCTTGATTACTTGGAGTATTTTGCTGTTCGCTTTCTTCACGCTGAGCATGCGACGCTAAAGACGTTTCCTCTTGCTCTTCGCCTTCACGAAGTAAGAAGCCTGGAGGTTCAGGGAACGCGGCAAGGTTTTCGTCGCCTCTGTTAGCACCTTTTGTTGATGCGCCGTCGGGACGAGCTTGCCCTTTCATGTGTGGCTTCGGATTCGTAACCACAGAGCCATAGAGTTTTGGTGCTTTCTCAGCTTCTTCTTTCCCGTCAGACGGCATAGCTGAATTACCAACGCTGCTTGGGCGTTTACCCTCATGCTTACCGTGTGCGCCCTCTTTTCCATCACCGTGCTCTTTTGAGGTGGCATGTTGAGACAAGCTATCGTCGTCATCAGTTTCTTCGCTGCTGTAAGCATGTTTTTCATTGATATCGTGATGCGCAGGGCTGTTTGCCGTATTCGTCGATACGTTGCTTGCAGCCTCATGCTCTTGGTTTTGTGATTTGCTAACCACGCGCACCGCGCCAATGCCAAGCTCGTCAAAGCCTTCTTGCTCATCTGACTCGAAATCGTTGTCATCATCTTGCCACTGACGGGGCTCTAAGCGCTCTTTTTCCGAAGGCTTACTGTTTTTACGAATTTTCCAAATACCATGGGCAAGCACTGCGATGATAAAAACCGTGCCTCCAAGGAGTAAAAATAGACGTAATTGATCTTCCATTTAATTTCTTTCGCCCTTTGTTATGCTTCTGCGAAGGCTACAGCCTCGTCCACATCTACCGCCACCATGCGCGAAACTCCCGGTTCCGCCATGGTAACACCGGTGAGGTGACTGGCCATTTCCATCGCTATTTTATTGTGGGTGATATAAATAAACTGCACTGTTTGTGACATTTCTGACACTAAGTTACAAAAGCGCCCTACATTTGCATCATCCAATGGTGCATCTACTTCATCCAGCAAACAAAATGGAGCCGGATTTAATCTGAAAATAGCAAACACCAATGATAAAGCGGTTAGTGCTTTTTCTCCACCGCTTAAGAGGTGAATCGTACTATTTTTCTTACCAGGGGGGCGAGCCATTATCGTCACCCCAGTTTCTAACAAATCGTCATCGGTAAGCGCAAGATACGCCGAACCGCCCCCAAACACTTTTGGGAATAACGTTTTAAGGTCTTCGTTAACCTGTTCAAAGGTGGTAGAAAAGCGCGTGCGGGTTTCTTTATCAATTTTACGAATGGCCGACTGTAGCGTTTCCAAGGCTTCAGTAAGGTCGTTGTGCTGTGTATCTAAATGTGACTTTCTTTCCGACTGGGTTTCATACTCTTCAACTGCGGCTAAGTTCACTGCACCTAAGCGCTGCAAATTAGCCTGCGTTTTTTCAAGGTCTTCTTGCCAGCGCTTCTCTTCGGCATCTTCAGGTAAGGTTTCTAGAATGCTCTTCAGCGACTGCTGCGTTTCATCAAGCTGTTCTAAAATCGTATTCGCACGTACCCGGTAGCCTTCAATATCGATATTAAGTTTATCGATGTTTGCCTGTCGCGTTTGAATGTCTTTACCCAGAGCTTGATGCCCTTTTTCGGCTTCTCGCAACCACTGCTCTATATCTTCGAGACTACTTTGCTTAGCACTTTTCAGTTGTTCTAATTCCGCTTTGTTTTCCAACAGCGACTGAAGCTCTGCTTCTTGAATTTCTTCAGGGGACGTAAGCTGTGTAAGTTCTTTTTGTAATCTTTCTTTGTTTTTTATGTACTCTTCACGCTGCTGAAGGTTACGCGTAACCTGTTGACTGTATAAATTCTGATGGTTCTCTAATTGTTGCTTCTTAAGTGCAAGCTCATGATTTTGCGATGTTAATGTATCAACTAACGCGCGTAGCTCTGATGTA
The DNA here is from genome assembly GCF_017849675.1 of Alteromonas sp. AO-Serp. Taxonomy (NCBI): domain Bacteria; kingdom Pseudomonadati; phylum Pseudomonadota; class Gammaproteobacteria; order Alteromonadales; family Alteromonadaceae; genus Alteromonas; species Alteromonas sp. AO-Serp. The sequence goes on along the minus strand of NZ_JAFLMX010000093.1, from coordinate 5,030 downwards.
GTTCGCTCATTTGCATCACGCTTAGCGTTCACATCGTCAATGTGCACTTCGTGTTCAAGTATTTGTGCCTCTTGAAGCTCTAACTTTTCCGAAAGTTGGGCTAGTTGCTCTTCTTCTTTCGCTAACATTAACTCTTGCTTTGCTAACTCGTCATTAAGTTTGGCAGTGCGTGTAGACTGTTGCTCTTGCTGCATTTCAAGCAAAGAAAGTTTATTTTTAATCTGTGCGCGCTGGTTTTCTTTTTCACCCAAGGCGCTCTGAATAGCCTGCTTTTGCGCTTCGCTCTGTTCAAGTGCCTGTTTGGCGCGCTCTAATGAATGCTCAATCTCATCTATAAGGCTTTCAGTTTCTTCAATGCTGTCTACCAGTCCCTTAATTTTGTTCGCCCGCTGCAAAGCACCGTCGCTTGCTTCGCCAGGTTTCACTACCCACTGTGAGCTTGCCCACAACCCTGAAGGCGAGATTGCGCTAGTAAACCCCTTGGCTAGGCCTTCAGGTTCATCTTCTTTATCAAGAACGCTTACAAAAGCACTTTCAATCGTTTCCGCAAGTTCGTCATCGTTGCTACAAAGGTAAATGTCATTAAAAAATGCGGGAACACGCTGTATTGACGATTCATTACTGCGTGTTTCAGTTAATAGAGCGTGTGCTAGTGAACCCGATTTGGCAGTGCTTACAAACGCCTTATCGGTAAACACTTTAATGCCGCTTGGCAAATAAGCGTGGTTTTGAAGCAGTGCCTGTATGTCATGGCTTTTGGCAACAACGGGGTCTTTAGCGTGTTGTAAAATCGATTCTACACAAGGTGCAAGAGTTTGGTTAGAGCTAAACTGCTGCCACAGCTTTTCTATCCCGTCTAACGTTACGTCTTCATTATTTGAGGCATCTTGTTGAAGCGCTTCTAGCGCAGCTTTTGTGGACAGTGCAGTTTGTAACTGGCCCTGGGTATCACGGCGCTTCGCTTCTATAGCGTTGACTTCGCCTTGTTGCTGCGACACCTTTTGATTGGACTCTTGAAATAATTGCTTAGCTTCATCAATGTCAAAATAGAGTTCGCTACATTGCTCTTCTAAAAGTGTTATCTGACTGGCAAAATCTTCTTCATCTAGCTGTTTTAGCTCGTCTTGTAGTTCGCTGATACGCTGAGAAGTGCGTAACTGCATGCTCATCGTTGACTGAATTTGGCTATGGCATTGCTGAACATTCTGACGAAGTTGATTGTAGGTTTGCTCTTGCGCTCGGGCTTGGGCGTTAAACTCTCTTAGCGCTTGTTCAGCGTCTTCAAAACGCTCTTTGGCAAGCTCTAACTCTGCTTCCTTAAGGGCAAATTCAGGCTCAATGTTTTCAAGCGCCTCCTTTGATACCGCAAGCGCTTCCTGTGCCTCATCAATAGAGTGGTTAAGCAATTCGTGTTGCTCGCTAATTCGTGCTAACTCTTGCTCTACCTGCCCTTTGCGTTGTTTTGCGTGCAGCGCATTTTGCTCTAGTCGCGTTATTGCGTTACTGGTAGTAAACAGCTGCTGCTGAAGATCATCTATCGTTTGTTTTGTTTCCAGCTGCTTGGTTTTGTACGACTCAAGCCCCGCTTCATCGCCCTGTAGTCGAGCCACTAAGTCGTCAACTTCTAACTGGAGTGCTTGCTGCTGTTTTTGCAGCGCTTCAATATGTTCACTATTTTTCAGAAAACGAAGGGCTGCTAACTGGCCTTTTAGCTCTCTGGCTTGTGCACGTAGCGTTTTGTATCGAGTAGCCGCAGCAGCCTGACGCTGTAATTTTTCGAGCTGCTTGCCCAATTCATCGCGCACATCATTCAAGCGTTCAAGGTTATCTTGCGTGTGCCTTATACGGTTTTCTGTCTCTCTGCGGCGCTCTTTGTACTTTGAGATACCCGCGGCTTCTTCTATGAATACACGCAAATCCTGTGGCTTAGATTCAATAAGCCGAGAGATCATACCTTGCTCAATGATGGCGTAAGACCGGGGGCCTAGCCCTGTTCCTAAAAACAGATCGGTGACATCACGCCGGCGACATTTAGTGCCGTTCAGAAAATAAGTAGAGGTGGCGTCCCGTGTAACTACGCGTTTAACAGATAGCTCATTGTAGTTGGCAAATTCACCCGCTATCCGCCCTGCACTGTTGTCGAAAACAAGTTCAACGCTACATTGCCCCACTGGCTTACGAGACGAAGAGCCATTAAAAATCACGTCGGTCATTGCATCGCCGCGTAAGTTTTTGGCAGAACTTTCACCTAAAACCCAACGTACAGCATCAATGACATTCGACTTGCCGCAGCCGTTAGGGCCTACGATGGCGGTCATTTCACCGGGGAATGGAATGGTAGTTGGCTCAACAAAGGACTTGAAACCCGCAAGCTTAATCTTTTTAAGCCTCACACATCATCCCTCTTAAACACAAAGCTGCACGCGGTATCGCCTTGATATTAGCCAGAAACCAGCTAACCATCGGCTGAAATAGCAGTTGATGTAGAAATGATGCAATCACACGGAAGATTCTTTTGTTATTATGCTCCGACTCTACCAAATCTAACAGCTTGTAACAATTACCATTTCACTGAGTTAGGCAGAGAATACGCCAAGCGCGTATGATAGAGCAGATAGTTAACAAACACAGCGTTTCAAACGCGAAGGAGTACGAATGAGTTCAGGCGGTGTACATTATTTCTTTGAAGGCTTTTCGCTCATAAAAACCAAAGGATTAAAGCGTTTTGTTTTTGTACCCCTAACAATAAACTTAGTGCTTTTTTCTGTGGCTTTTTACTTCTTATTTGGCCAAATAGAAATGGGTATCGCTTATGTGATTGATCTTGTACCTGAATGGTTAGGCTGGATAAAAACAGCGATCAGCTTTTTCTTGTGGCCCCTCGCAGTCATCAGCGTATTGCTCATTTTCGCACTGATCTTTGGCACACTGGCAAACTGGATTGCAGCGCCGTTTAATGGCGTTCTATCAGAAAAGGTTGAGCGTCATTTAACGGGTCAAGATTTAGGTGACGAGGGCGTGATGTCTTTAGTTAAAGACATTCCTAGAACTGTAGGGCGCGAACTCACCAAGCTGGTTTGGTATCTACCTCGCGCTATTGGATTTTTGTTATTGTTCTTTTTTCTGCCCATTATTGGGCAAGTCTTGTGGTTCTTATTTAACGCCTGGATGATGGCAATTCAGTACTGCGATTACCCATACGACAACCACAAAATAGATTTTACGCGCATGCGCCTGCACCTTGGCGAACACAAAGGGAAAGCGATGACGTTCGGAATGATGGTGAATATATTCTCACTTATTCCCGTGGTTAACTTTATCGTTATGCCCGTAGCAATTTGTGGTGCAACGTCTATGTGGGTAAGAGAGCTTAAAGATACACTCGCTAAATAGTGGCGAGTGTATTGTTTTAGTAATGACAGCTATGGTTATTTGCCACCAGTAAACGCTTCGTATTCAGCTAACCAGTGTGCGGCTTCTTTTTGGTTGCCGCTATTGTGGAACGCCTGGAAGAAATTCATTGAAATAGGTCGCTGGGCATTTTGTTTTTCCAGCTGCTGCTGCCACAGTACCAAATATAAAGGCGGGATCACGCCGCTATCGTGATGTTCCATAAAGGTAATTCTGCGGCTGGGCTTATAGCTGTTTTCCCCCAATACGGTGCACGTTTTGGCCCGTGCAATAATGGTTGCAGGATCTATCTCTAGCCAATTTTCAACCGTTTTGTGAGGTGCATACCAGTACTCAGAATCTACGATTAGGTTTGGTGGTGCAAAATCGTTTATTCCATCTTCATCGCACAGCCTATTCGCCATGCCCTTGCCAATAGGATATTCGTCAGCGAAGCCTGCGAAGTGCGCTAGCTCATGAACAAACACTGAATAAGCGTCACTGATGTCTAAGTACATTACGCCGTTTTGAACATTTGCCTTACCCTGCTCTGCCACTACTACTGCATGACTAAATTTCTGCTTTTTCGCAATGCTTGCCAAAGGAGTAATACTACAGCCTAAGATCCCAGCGTTCTTATAATCCGGATCGCAGCTTAGTACATCGGGTTTAAGCCAAATAGGCGGGGCCAGGCAAATAGAAAGGTTCTGCAGGCGCTTGTCGTCATTGAATGAGTTATAAAGACTGTGAGCACGCATGATAGTAGCTAAACTGGTAGCAAAAGGCTGAATACGCTGAAGGCATTTCCCTTCATTCTCCCAGTTAAATGAAGGAGACTGCTTTAGTGCTTGCTGTATAGAATACGGCGTGTAGAGATTGATGGCCTCTAAGGCTTTTTCCGCTTGAAGATGCCCTTTCTTCGCGGAAAAGCTAAAATGCTCCTTAGCCTCAGAAAATTCCCCTTCGTCCCACAGGAGGCGAGCATACTTAAATGCACTTTGCATGTCTAAGGTTGCTGTTGCTGCGAGCAGTGGTTTCGCTAGTTGTTGTTGCCCGTGTAGAAGATACCAATCGGCCAATGCGGCCTGTGCGGGTACGTAGTTTTGTGAAGCCGCGCGTACCAGCCACTTCTCACGTTTTTCTGGCGAATCGGTAGACATTGCAAACGCAAGCTGTGCTTCTGCGACCTCGCCGAGCGCCGCTAAGCGCATAAAGCGCTGTGACGCACCTTCTTCACCTAATATTTGGTACAGCAGCCATGCAGCGTCCGCATTTTCAAGATTAACAAGTTTTTCTAGAAAATAGGTTGCAGTGGCTTCATCAATATAGTCAGTAGCGGTGAAACCAGCGTTATACGCACGCTCAAATTCAACGAGCAATCGATTTTGTGCGTCTTCGCTACCTTGCTTTGCGGCTAACCACAGTAGCGCTAGCGCATCATGCTCAGCGTCATGGTTGGTGTTATGAAGTGCTACGGAAGTGGAACTAGATTCAGCGGTATGTTGAAGTTCGCTGTTAGCGTTGTCACCATCCGCTGCTAAGCGCTCACCTTCTACTTCTAGGCTATCTGACCTTTGATTTGACGGTGTAAGTACGCTGCTTGCGTTAGCAATTAACTGAGGGACATAGCGTCCGCTATC
>NZ_JAFLMX010000117.1:0-10077 GCF_017849675.1 Alteromonas sp. AO-Serp | reverse complement strand
AGCGGTTGTCCTCGCTATTGCCTATGTGCTGTTAGCCGCAAAACAGAACAGCTGGTGTTGGCTGTGCGCCTTTGTGAGTACCGCAATTTACACCTGGCTATTTTGGCAGGTGACTTTGCCATTTCAGTCTGCGCTTAACTTCTTTTATATGATAATGGCGGGATACGGTTATTATCAGTGGTCGAAAGGGGCGGAAGACGGCGATGTTAAGCCAGTGCTTCATTGGCCTCTCTGGGCTCATTTGCTCATTGTGCCGAGTATGTTATTGCTCGCTTGGGTTCTGTCTGAGGTGGCAGGCTCACAGTTCAATAGTGAGTACCTACTATTAGATGCGAGCATTAATTTATTGAGTGTAGTCACAACATTTATGGTGGCGCATAAAATCCTGCAAAACTGGGTTTATTGGTTTTTCATCAATTTAGCGTCCGCCTATTTATACCTGCAAGTGGGTTATGCATTATCTGCTTGCCTGTTCTTAGGCTATGTTGGTTTTGCGGTATTTGGGTATTACCAGTGGCTAGTACAATATAAAAAACAAGGTGAACAGGTTGGATATCATCGCCACGCTGCAAAAGGCGCTTAATCTTAGCGACAGTGCGAAAATTTCGTCACACCCTGCTGGAGCGGTAAATCACGTTTACCGCGTTCAAGAGCTCGCAGATAGTCAGTTACCCTTGACTGCAAATAACCTTCAAAGTAGTGGGCAACCAAAGTCGGATCATAACCCTGTCGACTTAGCGGTGAAATGGATGGGCGATGATGACTTTAGTGGGGTTAATCGTGCGCACCAATTTGCTTTGCAGCAACAGCTTTATAGGTTGGGAGTAGCGCCGCAACCTATATGGTTAAGCGATGATGAAACCATCTGGGTTGAGCAGTGGCTAGAGCACAGTGAAAGTGCGACGCTTTCAATGCTTGAGCTGGCCAACACCCTCGCTCGTATTCATTCTTTGCCCATTACCGCTAGGCCATTAGATTTAGCATCAAGATGGCAGCATTATATTAATGTTGCACAGCTCGATATGAGCAGTGAGCTTTATCTAAAAGCCCAATCATTGCGGAAACAAGTAATAAAAAGTGAACAAGACGATGACGACTATGTGTTATGTCATAATGACTTGCTAACTAATCACTTATTACTGAGCGCAGATAACTCACTCAAAATTATTGATTGGGAATATGCCGCCATGGGAAACCGCTACTTCGATTTAGCAAGTTGCTGCCTTATCAATAAACTTGAAATCAATGAAAGTAGAGAGCTCGTTAAGCATTACGCCAAGCTAATGAATATCGATGAGCACGACGCGATAGCGAAATTTGATCTGCACACCGAGATTGTCGCTATCACTAATGACCTGTGGTTTGCTGCGCTTAACGCCAATAAGGTCTAATTGTCATAAACTGCTCCGCATTTAAAAGTGACGCTGTATAGAAGTCGGTTTAAAAGCGGGCAATAAGACAAAACACAGGTGATGGATAAAGCCTATTTGGTGTTATTCGATTGAAAAAACAGCGCATTGCGTGTTAATTAAGCATGCAGTGCATGGTAGTGATAAAAAGGCTTTACCTTTTTAATGTCATCCGTATAATGCACAGCGCGCTAGGGGTGTAGTTCGAATTGGTAGAACAGCGGTCTCCAAAACCGATGGTTGGGGGTTCGAGTCCCTCCACCCCTGCCACTTTCTCTTCTTGTGAACGTTTACGTTCAAATTCTAAATCGTTTCTTTGTTAAATTCTTCTTAAATTTTTTTGGTTTCTGTTGCTAGTGCTTAATTTGCTGCAGCTGTTTTATTTCCTCTTATACCAAGGGCTAGGCATTATAAATTCGCGAATAATACTTAAGAATCAACGCTTATGAATTAACGCTTGAGCATTAAACTGCAGGTACAATCCGAGCAAAAGAACGCGATAGTTATTCAACCAAGCCTGCAACTTTAGTAAACTAAACAAATACAATGAACTATCCACGTTAGGTGTTTTTGCGCAATGTCTCTTACTTCATATCAGCAGGCGGTTTTACAGGAAATGGGGATCCCGGTTTGGATCACCAAAGACGCCTACACTGAGCTAAAGCAGGAAGACCAAGCGAAACAAAACAACGCCAATGCAGCACAACGCAACGTCGGCAGTACAAATAGTTCATCGACACAGTTACCCTACAGCCAAAACGCTCAAACCAATAAGCCGCCTTCAAAGCCAATATCTCAAGAAGAAAAGCAATCACGGCTTGCTCAGTTGCGGGCAAATGTTGGCAGTAGCACGAAAGATAAGGCTAAGCCTAAAGACGGCGGGGCAGCAAAACTTTCCACACCTGGCGGGTCGCACAATGACGGGAAAGCAGGGCAAACCGAAACAGGTGCTTCACAGTCACACAACATTTCGCCGTCTTTCGACAATGCGGTTACCTCGCAAGAGTCTTTAACAAAGTCTATTGGCGCAAAAGGGCCGGTATCGCCTGAAGGTATCCCGTTAAGTGCCGAACAGAAAGCTAAATCACAGCAATGGCTGAAGGACTTGCAGCTAGCCTGTGTTCAGTTGGGTATACCGTCACAGTGGGCTAGCACCATAATGATTGGCCGTACGCTATCGGTAACCGAAACGGCCATTATATTGCCAGCCACACCGCTAAAACTCTCAACTGTGCAGAAACGGGAACTGTGGGCGCAGCTTATCAGCGCAGCACGCGAATTAAACCACTCCGCTAACGGCCAGTAGTCGCGTCGATGAAGTTAACAATCGTACCGCCACAAGGCTTTAACGAGCACATTGAACTTGCGCATGCTATCCATCAAGAGGCACAAGTGTCGCCTTGGAAACTAAGTACCTTCGCGGATTGTTTCACCAAACCCTATTACGGGGTGTTTGCCTTTGAAAATGACAAGATTGTTGGCTATGCCATCATGCTTGAAGTCGTTGATGAAGCTACGCTGATGGATATTGCGGTAGACAGTGGCGCAAGAGGCAAGGGGGTAGGTCGCGCTTTAGTTGATTTTGTCATTGAGACATCGGTAAAAAATGCAATGCGTGAAATGTGGCTAGAAGTGCGTGAAAGTAACCATACTGCTATTGCGCTTTATGAGAGCTCGGGGTTTGAGCATATAGAAACCCGCAAAAATTATTACACCGTAAAAAATAATGATGACGGGCATGACAAGAGTAATGGAAACAGCGCACAAAAAGAAAACGCTAAAATCATGAAGTGGACAAACCCCACCTTGGCCTAGTGTTTGTATTCCTAGGCATATACGTTTCGCGTATATCAAAGCACTATCTGAACTCAGCATACGCTTCCCAGCTTATAGTAGCGCGTGTTTAAATCGCATCACGTTCTCTTCACCTAAGGTAGAATCAGCATGGCTAAAGTGCTCAACAAAGCGATAGTCTCATCGAAGCGATTTGCTATTAATGTGGTTACCTACAAAGAGGGTCATAGCGTGTTAGAGCATAATGACCCTATGGGCAGCGGGCGTTACTTTAAATTTAATGTAGTACTAAAAAAGCCGAAGCGCGGCGGTCAATTTTGGGCAGAGAAAGTCATCTTTAATCTCTTTAACCGCATTTACTTTTTTCGGCCAGATAAGTACATGCACAGCGTAAGCAAAATAGAAAGAGGTGAGCGGAAGCTGCTGTCAGTTGCATTGTACCTGTAGGTCAAAGTGTTTATCAGTGATTAACCACCCGTATAGCAAAGTTTCCACAAGGTTTTAAAAAGTTGACCATTTGGTCGATAAATTGGCGTGTATACACGGTCAGGAAGGTTTTAATCCCTTGCTAATTCACTTATATTTGCGCCCTTAAAATTCTCCGCCTACATTCAGCTTACCGGGCGGTAGAAACTTCTCTTAACGCAGTTCGTGTAATTGGATTTTTTAAAACGCATGTCTTCATCATCGGTGGCGGAAAAAGAGCAATCAAAAGGCATTAAAATGCTTTTGGTTGCGGTGTTGTGTTTAGGACTTAACTGGCCAGGCATGAAGTTAGGGCTTGAGATTGTAGGGCCTGTATGGATGGTGTGCTTGCGCTTTTTGTTAAGTCTTCCTGTACTTGCGCTGTTTGTACTTATCACCAAAAAACGTTTACCGGTGCTCAATCGTAAAGATCGCTCGGTGGTGTTTGTCGTTGCCTTTTTCCAGTTTATCCTATCAATGGGGCTTATTACTGTCTCACTGCAGTTTATTCCTGCCGGCACGGCCAGTATTCTTATTTACACTACACCGCTTTGGATGCTGCTTATCGACACTCTATGGTATCGGCAGCGTCCGCCTTCTAAGCGATTAATTCTAACCGGTATATCTACCATTGGCTGTGCAATGATTTTATTTGCTTCGGGACAACCGGGCGCATGGCTACCGCTCTTTGGTATGTTGCTGGCATCTGCATTGTGGGCGGTCGCTATTCGAAGAGTGTCTTTTCATAAGTGGAAGGGAAGCGTCATTGAAGCTGTCTTCTGGCAGTTTACCATCGCAGGTTTCGCCATGCTTGCTATTGCACTGATAGTTGAACCAACACCTAATTTTGGGGCTTACGATATAAGCGATTGGTTACTATTGGCGTACATTGGGCCAGTGGCAACGGGTCTCGGTTTTGGCCTCATGGTAGCGGCGGGGCCTAAATTACCCCCAGATAAAATTGTTCTTATTAGTACACTCACGCCGATAGTGGGTTATGTAAGCTCTGTGATATTGCTTAAAGAAACGCTGCTGCCTATGGTTATGGCCGGTGCAATATTGATGATAGCCGCGCTAATAGTAAATGGCCTTCCTCAAAGCACACTTAAAAAGATATTAGGTAAAGGCCACGCGAAATAAAGGTAAGTTAAAGAGTTAGTCGAGGCTGTATAAAATCTAAAAACGCAGAGATACGAGACGATACTGCACTATTTTTATAGTATACCGCTTGTACCGACTCTCTACGGTTTGGACTGACGATATCGTCGCGAAATAGCGCTACCAGCGAGCCTGCACTGATATCTTTGTGTACCATAAAGTGAGAAAGTAACGCGATACCTTGACCTGCCAAGCACAGCTGGCGAATAGTTTCGCCGCTTGACGCACGAAGACTGTACTGCAAGTTAATATCTTGCTTGAGCGGCCATTTATTTAGACTTGGTGAGTCGCTAAAGCCAATCAGTTTGTGTTTGTTTAGCGTGCTAATTCCATCCTCACCTTCAGATATGGGATATTTTTCAAGATACTGTGGGCTTGCCACAATATGCAGCTTACTTTTTCCTAAACGTCGAGCGTGCAAGTTAGAGTCGCTTAAATCACCAATACGTATTGCGATATCGGTTTTATGTTCCAACAGGTCGATAATGCTGTCGTGACTGGTGATATCGAGTGTTATGTCAGGAAATGCTTCTCGAAATTCACCCACTAACGGCGCTAGCTGGTGGAACACAAAGGGGCTCGCAGCATCAACCCGAAGTTTTCCAGAAGGAGCGCGCTTTAATAGCCGTAATGCCTCTTCACCTTTTTCTAATATATTTAGCCCGTCTCTGGCATATTGCAGGAAAAGCTCACCTTCTTCTGTTAATTCCAGCCTTCTGGTAGTGCGATTCAATAGAGTTACATCTAAGCCATTTTCAAGACGAGTAACTGCTCTACTAAGTTTTGCAACCTGCTGATTGAGTAGATTGGCAGCACTGGAAAAACTACCTGTATCCACAACGGTTAGGAACGCTTCTAAATCTTCAGTTTTTGATGAGACTGGCATCGCACACCTTATATTTTCAAATATCGCAAAAGTATTTTGTCATTAGTGCTGTTTTTTGCAAATAAATTTATCGTCAAACTGTACGCACTTTATTAATGGCTTTCAAAAAACGGTGTAGTTATTCGTTCTAGAAGCCAATGGTGGCGTTGTTAATCAAGCCATCTCGTTAATTACTTTTTGAGGATAATTGAAATGCCTATTGCATTATTTGCGTTAACGTTAAGTGCGTTTGCTATTGGCACAACAGAGTTCGTGATAGTGGGGCTTGTCCCCACCATTGCTACTGATCTTGGCGTTACGTTACCGAGCGCAGGCTTACTTGTAAGCTTGTACGCCGTTGGTGTTGCCGTTGGCGCACCGGTTCTTACCGCCCTTACGGGAAAGTGGAATAGAAAGCATGTTCTGCTTAGCTTAATGGCGCTATTTGTGGCTGGTAATATTCTCGCTTGGCAAGCGCCTAGCTACGAGAGCTTAATTTTAGCTCGCATTTTGACAGGCTTAGCGCACGGTGTGTTCTTTTCCATAGGGTCAACTATTGCTACAGGGCTAGTGGCTAAAGAAAAAGAAGCCAGTGCTATTGCCATTATGTTTACGGGCTTAACCGTAGCCTTGGTTACTGGCGTACCTTTGGGTACCTGGATTGGTCAAAACTTCGGTTGGAGAGCAACCTTCCTTGTGGTTTCCGCGCTTGGCACACTTGCGCTAATAGGCAGTGCGTTGCTGGTACCGAACAACCTTAAACAAAGTAAACCGGCCACCTTGAGTGAACAAATGAAGGTGTTGGTTCAACCTCGTCTGGTATTAGTGTATCTAATGACGATATTGGGCTATGGCGGCACATTTACGGCATTCACCTATCTCGCTCCTATATTGCAGGAAGAGGCGGGGTTTGCGCCCTCAGCCATCAGCTTAATTATGCTGGTTTACGGTGTATCTGTCGCTGTAGGCAATATTTATGGCGGCAAGCTTGCTGACAAAAAAGCCCAATCCGCGCGTTAACTATCATCTTTTCAGCCCTTGCAGTCATCTTGTTTGCCCTGACGTTTACCATGGGCAGTAAAGTTGCCGCAGTGATCACCGTTTTAGTGTGGGGCGCCTTTGCCTTTGGCAATGTTCCAGGACTTCAGGTGTACGTTGTTCAATTAGCAGAGAAGTTTACCCCTAATGCTGTTGATGTGGCGTCAGGTTTAAATATCGCGGCATTTAACATCGGCATAGCAGTGGGTTCAATTCTGGGCGGTGCAATTGTAGACGGCATGAAGTTATCTGATACCGCATGGATTGGCGCAATTATTTCTGTTGCAGCGTTACTTGTTACACGTTACAGCGGCTACTTAGACAAGCGCGCACTCAGTACTGCGAATACGGCGAATAACACAACGAGCGCGTAGGGAGATCATAATGACGACAAATACCTTTGATAAGCTTGCACAACATACGTTCTCAGTAGGTGTAGAGCTTCCGCTAGATAACGACTGGGCGCATTTCGACGCCACAAAAGGTACGCCATTCGGCGTACCTGATATGACCGAGCATCACAGCCGTATTCAACTAGCCGACAAACTAGGGTTTAAAGCAGCGTGGGTACGAGATGTACCGGTTTACGACCCTAGCTTTGGTGACGCCGCTCAGGTTTTCGAAACCTTCACTTACCTGGGCTATTTAGCGGGTATCACAGACAATATTCTATTAGGCACAGCTGCTGTTGTTTTACCTCTTAGGCAGCCATGGCTTGTTAAAAAGGCTGCAGCAACGGTGCAGCAGCTAAGTAACGACCGCCTCATACTCGGTGTAGCCAGTGGGGATAGACCGGTTGAGTATCCGTTGTTCGATGTCGATTTTGACAGTCGCGGCGAGCAATTCAGGCAGTCACTTGAAATTATAAAGCACGGTGAGAATTCCCTTAAGCCCGGCATGTCCCTGTTACCGCGCTCAACCACGCCGCCTTTGTACGTTGCAGGACTTGCTCAGCAAAGCCCTCAGTGGGTTGGAGAAAATATGGACGGTTGGCTGGCGTATCCAGGTACACCGAACGACCATGCAAAGCGCGTAGAACTATGGCGAAATGTCGCGAGCAACAAGCCTTACGTTAGTTTTATTCATCTTAATTTGGTTGAAGACGATGAAGCGCCCATAAAACGCCACCGATTCGGGGTTGAAACTGGTGTAAATGGGCTTATCAAAGAACTCAATGCAATGAAAGATGCGGGGGTTGATCATATTGGCCTGCACTTCAGACGTAATACGCAACCAGTAGAAGGCGCGATGCAGCGCATTGCTGACAACGTATTACCTCACTTTCATAAATAACGGAACCAACAAGGAGGCATCATGCCGAATGTAAATCAGTCACAATCTAAAATTCCTTCGCTAGGTGTAGGCACGTTTCGCTTAAAAGATGACGAAGCCTATAACAGCGTGACAATGGCACTTGAAGTGGGTTTCCGTCATATTGATACGGCGCAAATTTACGGCAATGAAGAAGCGGTAGGTCGCGCTGTTAAAGACGCTATTGCAAACAATCTTGTTGCACGCGAAGACCTTTACGTCACCACTAAGGTGTGGAATGACAAGCTGAATAAAGCAAGCTTTGTGGATAGCGTAAAAGAGAGTTTGAAAAAGCTTCAACTGTCGTACGTTGACCTACTACTTATTCATTGGCCGTCACCGGAAAACGGTGAAAGCATGGAAGAGTACCTAGGTGAATTGCTGCGCGTTAAGGAACTGGGCCTGACAAAAGAAATAGGTATTTCTAACTTTACCGTGGCACAAATTGAAGAAGCGGTGAGTATCTTGGGCGAGGGCGTTATTTCCACGAATCAAGTAGAGGTACACCCTTATCTTACCAATGAAAAAGTGCGTGCAGCGTGCGAGAAACACGGTATCACAGTGACAGGATATATGCCGTTTGCTGTTGGTAAAGTGCTAAAAGACGAGACCATCATTGCGATTGCAGATAAGCATGGCGTGAGCACTGCTGAGGTAGTTGTAGCCTGGGAGCTGGCTCATGGTTTAGTCACTATTCCATCGTCGACCAAGCGCAAAAATCTGGAAACCAATTTTAAAGCCCTTGAACTTACCTTAGACGCTGACGATATCGCAAAGATTGACGCGCTAGACTGTGGTGACCGTCAAGCTAACCCAGATTTTTCACCTGCGTGGGACTAATCGGAAAAATCACTGTGTTAAGGAGCTTTTATGCAAGCTAACGTTTGGCAATTTGAACAAGCTGGCGCATCACTGGTAAAGCAGGTGCGCGAATTTTCTGAACCGAAGGCAGGGCGTATTGTCGTGCGCAACTATGCTATTGGCATTAACCCAGTTGACTGGAAGTTTATCGATGATAACCCGCGCGACTGGGAAAAAGGGCATATTCCCGGTGTGGACGGTGCGGGTGTTGTTGTCGCTGTAGGTGAGGGCGTTGATAAAAGTCTATTGGGTAAGCGTGTGGCTTACCATCATAGCCTAGGTGAAAACGGAAGCTTTGCCGATCATAGTGAAGTGTATGCTAGCCGTGTAATGGTCGTGCCGGAAAGCGTTGATTTTGCACTAGCTGCTGCGTTGCCATGTCCAATGCTTACTGCCTGGCAAGCGTTTAGTAAAGTGCCGGTCCGAAAAGGGGCTGACGTGTTAGTCAGCGGTATGGGCGCCGTTAACAAATTGCTGGCGCAAATGCTTTCTCAGGCCGGTTTTAATGTACATGTTATCTCAGGGAGCTTTTCGCAAGAGCAAGCCGATGAGATGGGCGTAAAAGCCATCCATCGCGGTAAACCTGAAGGACAAACATTTTACGCACTTTTCGACGCGAACGGGCCAGACTATGCGGCGTCACTTGTACCGCTTCTTGAAGCTAATGGTCACGTAGTGAGTATTCTAGGTCGTATTGAAGTGCCTGTTGATGCGCCTTTTACGCGTACTATTTCTTATCATGAGATAGCGCTAGGTGCGCTGCATGATTATGGCGATTTGTCACAGTGGCAGCGTTTGGTGAAAGACGGTGAGGCTCTACTTGAGCAAGTTGCTGCGCAAACGTTGGTTGTCGAAATACCTAACGTGTTTGAATTCGATAATTTGAACAACGCGCTGCAATTTTCAAAAGAAGACAAGCGAAAGGCAGTGGTTGCGGTTTCATAAAGCCGGAATGATTAAGGTCCTTCTCTATCCTTAGCGATCTAAAGGGCTTCCTCTGCTCGCCTAAAGGCTTCGACGATATCGTCGAAGCCTTTTTTATTGGGTCAGTACATTTCAAGGTCAACAGGCCCTAGAAGTAGCAAATCAACTTTTCGTCCACAAATTTTAACCAGTAAGCGTTATAACTACAGGCCTTTTAAGTAAACGTGTGGTGTCGTGTAGGCTGGAATTTGT